>NZ_JAHHPS010000547.1:0-8739 GCF_024606275.1 Endozoicomonas sp. SESOKO4
CTTATTCTCTTTGAGTATTAAATCTACCTGCCGAAGCGATACTTCATCTAAGCTTTACTGAAGAACATGCTGCATTTTTCGGAAGAAGGTTTATGCCAGGGAGAACGTCGGGCGTTGATGCTCAAACTACACCACCCGTTGATTCAGTGCATCCAAAGCACGAGGTCAATAAATCGGGTCGGTTGGGTGCCAGAAATGTCACCGGAACACAGGGGCAGAGTCTGGTTGGCAGACGTGACAGTGAGGGCTCGGGCCCTGCACCCGAGAGTATTCACTCACGTTCTGCTTCTGTAACCTATTATGATCAGGAAGATTTGCCAGAACCTAAAGAAGAAGAGCTGGAATATTCACTGAGCAGCGGTGAAGCGTCTGAAATGCTCCGTTCGCTGGAAGCTTCGAGAAAGTCTCCCACAACCAGTCCTTCAGAATCTTATGGGCTTCACGGGGCACATTCAACACTTGATCCGGACGAAGACGAAGGTGCTCCGCTCCAGTCAGAACCTCGGCAACCATCTCCGGGTGAGGAAGTTGACGTTCATGCTCCGGGGACGGAAGATGGGCTAAATACATCAACAGCTTCTTCTCACTCTTCAAAAGCAAGGGTATCTGTCAGCTCATCCGCTGATCCTGATGCGCAAAGCAGAAAAGAAGCGTTCAAAAATGAGCTTCAGCCCAAGCTTGGCTTTCTCGATAAGCACAAAAAAGAGGCAACGGTCACCACAGTTGGAGGTATTCTGGTAGGTGTGGGCGCGGTTGCAACTATTGCTTTCCCCCCGTTAGGGATTTGTTTGTACGCTTGCGGAATAATGATGTTAAGTATGGGTCTCACAGAGATAATGGCCCCCTCAGGTGATGTCCAGCAGAACCTGCCTCAACCAAAACCCGATAAGCCTGAGCCCAAACCCGATGAGTCTAAATCCAAATCGGATGAAAGCAATGTGGATGATGGCAAGTTCATGGCTGTTCGCAAACCTGTACTGGAAGCTCTCACCCAGGGAGATGGCGTGATTTCTGTCCGGGAAGAGAGTTCTCTGGATGAAGACGAAGCCAAAGAAAGGCTTAAGAGGTTCGCACAAGAGGACAAGCTTATTGCAGGCCCCGAAGCGCTTTTGGAGCAAATGTCTAGTGGAATACAAACAGGCATGCCTCTCTCAGAGGTGGTTTCAGAGGCTATTGCCGGTGTCCTGAGTAGAGATAAGAGTTTTGACCCCCATGATGCTGAATTCAAAGCGGTCACAAACGCTATTTTGAGTGCGGCAGAAGCCATGATGAATGCCACATCGGCCAGTGAGAGAGAACAAGCTCTGGCTGCATTTCTAACGAAACTGAAAGAGATGCTGCCGAGAATGAGCGATGCATCCCTGGATCAGCTGATTGCTATGACCAGAGGAGCCATGGCCAGTCCTGGTACAGAAGAGGCAAGGGAAATATTGAGTAGTGTGTTGAAGTTGCTCGAAGCAGAAAAAGCAGAGCGATTGTTAAAGCACCAGTACCCAGTCGCATTTGGGGATTCTGCTGAGGTCTCTGACTTAGTGCCTGGACCACCAGTAGCCCTAAAATCTGGAAAATCACCGAGAACACCTCCACAGTCCTCTACTAGTGAAACAGGTGTTTCAGAGGCGGTTGATCCATCTATTTCAAAAAATCTGGTTCACTTCCGAGTGCTTTCTTTTGAGCTGAGCACTTTAGACAAGGCTGATCGTCTTGATGGCAGCGACAAGAATGACTTTCTGAAGGCCGCCAAGGAAGTGCTCGAAAGGCCCAGAGGGAAAAAGATCACGGGGGCACAGTTTTTAGACGAGCTTGAAAGGTATACACGCGATAAGTTCGCTAATGTGATTGAGAAGATGAGAAAGAAGGATTATTTCAAATAGCGCATAATTTACGTTTTTAATGAAATTTTCGCATGAAAACCATGTACTAAATTAATTCTAATGTGGTTTGCTCAGAGCGGCAGGGAGCCAATTTATGACTGATTCCACACCATCGGTGGATAACAAGGGAGGAGTAACACTCTCTGGCACGCGAGGGTCAGTTCATCTTACTGACGCTAAAAGGGACTCACTCAGGGCGGCGGGTTTCAGTGATGCTCAGATAGATGCTTTGCTCTCACTGGCCGACCCTGATGATCAGGGAAATTCCCTGACACCTACTCATTTTTATACTGTTGATAAGTCGACACTCAATTCTCTTCAATACGCTGGCAAGCTCACGGATGCGGCAAAACAGCTGGTTTATGTCCAGACGCCGGTCTCACTGATGAATCAGGTCAGTGATCCGAGCAACTGGCAGGGAGACAATTACATTGGCCCGGGGGCCGCCTCTGTGAATGCCTATTTGAATGGAGAGCCTGTCGATTTTTCCAAACCCAGTCTGGATGCCCTGGTGATGTCAGTTCTTACGGCCAGGGCGGAAATCATAGAGGTTCAACTCAGAGAGCAGATTGAATCGATTCAGGACAAGAATGCCCAGTTGGAAGTGGCAAACGACTGGTTAGCTAAAGCTAAAGCTAAAAAAGCAGACGCCGGTACATCGGGCACAACAACCTTTAGTCCGGAGTTCAAGGAGTTTTGGGACAGTCTCGGTGCCAAGTACCAGGGTGGTACTGATCACAATTCAGCAGACTGGGAGGTCAATATCGAAGGTTTAAAGACCAAAATTGAGGCATTGACCAGTCAATCCCAGCTGGAAACAACTAAACTACAGCAGACTATAAATAAATATAATCAAAGCTTTGAAATGCTTTCTAACTTCGTCAACAAATACTATCAGTCACTGAGTACAATTATTCAGAACCTACGGTGAATCATGGAGGATCACGCTGTGAATGAAGAAGCCAGAATGAACGAAACTGAAGAACTCGATGATATGCTTCTTGAGTTCTTTGGTAAGGGGGGAACCTTCAAAGATCTGAAGAATATGAGCGATGATGCCATGGAAGCTATATATAGCGTCGCTTATAACCTTTATCAGGGGGGGGAAGTACGAAGAGGCACAAAAGGTCTTTCAGTTCCTCTGCTTCTATGATCACTTCAATCGAAAATACTTCATGGGTCTCGGCGCCTGTCAGCAAATGATGAAGCAGTATGAAAATGCTATTGAGATCTTCACTTTTGCCACGGTACTGGATGCCGACGATCCCAGACCCATGATCTACATCGCTGACTGTCATCTGGCGATGGGTGACAACGAAAAAGCAAAAATGTCTTACGAGACGGCCATTGAATGGGCTGGAAATACGGCTGCTTACGAGGAAGAGAAACAGAGAGCCGAAAGCATGCTGGATAACCTGAGCAGTTAAGGGAAGAGGTGAAAGGATGTCTTCAATCAGTCAGGGACCTGTTACCACAGAGCAAACCGGAAACATTCATCAGGCTTCTTTTGATGCCGTTGATAGTGAAGAAAATCCGGTTCAACGAGGCTTTAGTCACCAGAACAGTTACTCCAGAACGGAAGGTGGTGAAGCCCCAAAAGCTCATATCAATGCGCCGGTTCTGGATGCTCCATCGGCTGATGCTGAGTCTGACAAGGCTACCGCAGAAGTATTGAAGCATCAGGAAGGGCAGGCCATGGAAAAGTCGGCAAACCGACCCAAGACGCCCGGTGAGGTGGTTCAGGAACAGAAAAATCTCCCCATCAGAAAGCAGACAAACCAGCTTCAGGCTAAGCGTACTGAGCTTGAAAGTATGGGCTTTAGTAAATCCCAAATTGACGGGATGCTGGCCGTGGCTGATCCCAATGATCCCAAAAACGCTCTTGCTCCGATGCACTCTTCTTCTGCCAGATTCAAAGATATGGAAGCCCGGGGTGGCGATCCCAAACTGAATACATTGTTCAATACTTTCGAAGATGTCATGGTCCGTTTCTCTGCCATCAGAGAAATTCCGGATGATCTGAAAGCTGAGCTGACTAAAGATCTCAATGCGTTTACCAAAGCGGCTTTCAACGCTGAAAAGCCTCTGGATATTGATAGCGCTACCACGATGCTGGTTCAGATTCAGTCAAAGTTACAGAACGAGCGACTCCGGTTTGATCAGGAGAGTATCAAGATAGGTCAGGTTGCTGCTGAGCAACGCAGTAGCAATATCATATCTAAAATCCGCGAATCCATTGCAAAAGTCGAAGAATCGAAAAAATCTCAAATGGTAGGGAAGATTTTCAGTTATATCGCGCTGGTATTCTTGGCGATTGCAACCGTCGCTGTGGCTGCTGCGGGAGTTCTTACCGGTGGTGCTTTAAGTATTGTTGCCGCAAGTCTGATGGTTGCAGCGACGGGTCTTATGATCACTATGACGGTTTCATCAGAAACCAGTAACTTTATGATGAAAATTTTTGACGGTCTTGCCAGTGACGAAGACGGTGAGAGAGATGGCAAAATTGGTGCCACGGTCTTTTGGGCCGTCATTATGATCGCACTTTCTGCGGGTGCAGCTTTCGCAGGCGGAGCTGCCGGTGCTGGTGGCGCCGCTGCCAGTACAGCCTCGGGAACAGCAACAGGGTCTTCAACCGCTGCATCGGTGACGGCGACAGGCGCCAACACGGCTGCAACCACATCAGCTGCTGTTGCAAAAAATGTTGCGATCCTGTCCAGGATAGGACAGACAGCCCAGTGGATAGGGGGGGCTGGTCAGATGGCTTCGGGTGGTGCTGATATCGGAACCTCTGTTTACAAATACGAAGCAGACATATTCAGGGCGGAAGCGCTTGAAGAAAAAGCCGAAATGGTCAGGATCCAGAAGGCCATCGATGATGCTATGGAAGGTTTGGAAAAGGCTATCCAAGAACTCCAGAATGGCTACTCCACAGCTGCCAGCATCATTAAAGCGAATCACGAAACCAAGACTACACTTGCGCGCAACCTGCGTGCCTGAGTCTCAAGGAGGTAGATTATGTCACAGGTAGGACAGACAGGTGCGTCACAGAATACGCCGGTGGACTATGGTTCTCAGGCATCAGGGCTAGGTGGCGCAGCCCCCTTGGATGAAGTCGGTCGTGGAGATCTCGATGGTGAAAACCTTCGATATTCCCGTGAAGCCAAAAATACCGAAGTATTGAAAGGTCAGCAGAAGAGGGCGCCAGAGCTTGATAAACCCGGTGATGTCAAGCCCACCCATCTTGAAACAGCCAATTCTGACGTCAACGATATCAGTAAGCTGACTCAGTCATCTCTTGAAAAGACTCAGAAGCTGGCGGAAAGTTTACGCAGTGGCAACCTCAATCCGCAACAGCAACAGCAACTGCAAAGAAACGCCGATCTTTTGAAAGGGAGTGCCGGTCTTTTAAGCAGTCTTCATGGTCACAATCTCGGAAGTGCAGAGGGTAAGAGAAGTGTTCTTGCCGGAATGGGCTTCAGTCAGAGCCAGCTCGATGCCCTGATGTCACTGGCTGATCCCGATGATGCGGGTAACTCTCTGGCGTCGATGCACGGAGGTCAGTCAGCCTTACAGGGTAAAAAAGACGCTCTGAAATCCATGGGTTTCAGTGAAAGTCAGGTGGATGCTTTGCTATCACTGGCTGATCCGGATGATGAAGGTAATTCACTGACGTCTACTCACCAGAGCGGGTCCGGGAAAAATAAATTGGCTCTTGCCTCTCAGGGTTTCAGCAATGCTCAGGCAGAACGTTTGACGGCAATGTTGAATGGCCAAACATTTGGCACTGAACAACAGAAAGATCTACTGAAACAAATGGGTTTCAGTGATCCAGAAGCCGATGTGCTACTGGCAACGGCCGATCCGCAATCTTTGAAAACTCTAGATAAGCTGGCTCGATCAACGGATGCTAATCAGCTGGCTCATCTGCAAGAGATGGCAAAGGCCGCCAACGTACTATCAACAGGCAGCCCGATCGGGGACAGGGTTCTGCAACAGCTGGTGGACATTTTTACTGTGTTTGAACTCCTTCATGAGATGAGTGTTCAGGGTCGAAGAACCGCCAGGGAAACCAGAGCCATTGAGTATGATGCGGCCAAGCAGGAAGTTCTGCACCAGGCCGGAGAAATGAGAAAAGCCGCCATCTTTTCTCTGGCAGCCGGAATGGCCAGTGGTGTCATGAAAATAGGGGCTGGTGCGGTGGCCATTCGCGGGGCATCGGGTGGTGGTTCCGCTGCTGATAGGAATATCAAGATGCAGCTGGCTACCCAGAAGGCTCAAATGGTAACGGGGGTGGGTGACATTATTTCTGCGGGTTTCAACTATCAGTCGTCTGAACACCAGGCACGACAGAAAGAGCATGAAGCCTTCCAGAAAACCCACGAAAACGCCGCCCAGAGTTCATCTGAATGGATGCAAATGCACCAGGACATGGTTAAGACGGTTCAAAGTAAAATGGACGAAATTATACGAACCTGGTTCGAAACACTGAAAACTACCACTAGAGGCTAGACAGAGACGCTCAGATTCGCGGATTTAGGAATTCCCGTCTACGACATGCAGGAGGCATGACATGACTATTCCACTCGACAGGGCCGGTGGTGCATCAACACCATCGTTTCTGGAGAGTAACCAGAACGTTGCAGGCAACCAGGGAGCCAAAGGCAAGGTTGCCGGACAGACGGTTCAGGTTCGGTCTGATGCTACTTCTGCACTGCTTGACAGTGCAGAAGAGCTTTCCATGGTCGCCGATCGCTTCAAGCAAACCAAACTCAAAGACAGAAAACTCTCTTCCGGTTCAGAACTCTCTGACAAGCTTCTTGAGCGCATCAAGAAAATACAGGCGATTCAGGAAACCCAGGCGTTTAAGGATCTCGCTAACCATTTCAGTAATCAAACCAATCTCAATCCCAATCAGGTTCTCAAGCAGGCTCAGGAATTTTCGGATGATGTGCTCGAGCAATTCGCGGCACTGGATTTTGCCGCAGACTATTTCGAAGAGCTAGGAGATCAAGAGAAAGCCAGTCAAATTCGAAAGGCTCAACAAAGCATCAGGGAAAAGAATCCGACACTGATCCAGGCTGGCCTCAATATCTCTGAGTCAGCAGCCCAGATGATCGAAGAAATGGGCTTTGATGTTGATGTTCGCACGGTCCGTGAAAGCTATGCTGATCTTATTGATTCAGCGAAGATGGATCACGTTCGAGATGATGGTTCACTCAAGAAAACTTACCGCTATCTAGTAGAAACTTATGGAGCAGAAAATCTTGAAGGGGCTATTCAGGGACAACTTGATCTCCTTGCGACGGACCTGAACTGTACGACTCATTCTACTTCACCGGTCAGATTGAAAGTCATTATTGATGATATGAAAGGCTTGAAGATTCAGTCAGGTGTTCATGATGCTTGCTGTGAAGCGGAAGAGAGGCTGGAAAGAACATTCCCTGAAGAAAACGTCGTTCGTCTTGTGCTGATGGGAGAGATGCTGGACCTCGTCGATAAACAGTGGGTCACAGAGTCTGACTTTGAAAAGTTACCGTTAAAAATGAATCTGGAAAAACTGGAAGCTCATATTTTTGCTCTGACTTCCATCGTGGATATTGTGAGGTCCATTCCTGAAGAAGTGTTTACCAATGATGAGACCAAGCTGAATATGTTGTCTGCGGCAACGGACAGTCTGGATAACAAAATTGAAGAGGAAGAGTCAGAGGCCATTGAAGAGGCTGTGCTGGATACCGAGCTGGATGACAGTTTCCTGGGTGAACTAACCGCTTCTTTGGATTTACCATCGAGTAAGAAAGTTGAAACACCTTTTTTTGCTGCTGAGAAGGAACAAAAATCTGAGTAGCCACCATGGAATAAGGCTCTGTGGGTGATAACAGGCAGGGGTAGCTGTGAAAGGACGCTAGCATGAGGGAAGCAGGCAATGGATTGGCGGGATGAGGTGATTTCGGATATTGGCCGGGGAATGGGTATTGAGGGACTCAGTTTCGGCGTCTCCGGAGTAATCAGCATTGAATTTGAATCTGAAAGGGCTCTGTATCTGGAGACACAGGAAGAGGGTGTTCTTATTTACATGGTTCAGGGGTTGTCCCGATTTGATGCCTGCAAAAGCCTGGTTCATGCGCTAAGAAAATGTCATTACACCCAGTCTCTTGCGCTGCCATTGCAGGCAGGGCTGAAAGGAGAAGAGGAACTGGTCTGGTTGATTCATCTCAATAATGAACAGTTCTCCCGTCCAACCGTTGAAAGTGCTATCGAAACAATAATTAGACAGTCTGAGCAGCTTGCTGCTTAAGGTTGCAAGGTGGCAGGCCCCGCTTGCTGAAAATGAAGACCAACTCAAGAGGTCTGTTATATGGCCGAAAATATTATCAACTCAAAAGGCCTGACAGAGAAAGCGCTTGAATCTGCCGAAACGTTTGCCGTTCCGGAAAAAGTGGATGCAGGTGCGGCCGATAAATTTGGCAGCCTGCTTTCAGGTGATGCTGATGGCCAGCATGTCATTGCCTTCCTTTTCAGAAAGGCCAGAATAGAGCTCAACCTGACACCCTGACAGCAGAAAGCTGAGGCAGATGACTCCCAGGTATTTCAGAGTACGGTGCACAGTTCCCTTGCTCATGAACGGATGACTCCGGCTGTATTTCTGGATCCAAAATTACCAGGCAGCTGTGCACTTGCTTCAGGACTTCGTCAGGAATTATTGATTTCGCAGCAGAGTATCAAACGTCTGGGTACTCTTACTGACAATCTTCCCTATGTAATCCTCGGTGACCATCAGGTTGGTCATGGCCATCTGGGTTTTAAACATGTCCTGCATGGTCATCGTTTCACCAGGCTGCAGGTTGGAAACGACATTCTCCTTACC
>NZ_JAHHPS010000548.1:0-1898 GCF_024606275.1 Endozoicomonas sp. SESOKO4
TGAGCAGGTCCGGAGTGTCCATGAGCTGATTTTTGCCCTGCATCAGCGCTTTGTAAACGCACTGGCACCGATCGCATTGGCTTCTGGTCAGGGAGTGGTATCCAAGAATAAGTGCATAACCTATGTTGATTACACGACTCCGGGCGAGAATGTGTCGCTTTTGAGGCCATCCGACAAAGAATCAATTGAAGAAATAGGGGTTATAGGGACTGTCGTCAATATGAATGATGCCTTGTTTGTTAATCTGAATTTAGGAGTTCATGTGAGCCTTATCGAATTACTAGAACAGGCAGAGGGAGGTAAAGGACGAACCTTGCGGCTGAAATTTACTGACCAATTTGAATTTAGCTATTTTAAATCTGGCAAGTTAAAGCGTATGTGGTTTCTGACGCACTTACTAAAAGCAATTGAACTGGATAAAGATGCAGACACCATGAAAATAAGCTTCAACGCCGTAGCGGGCCAAATAGTCGTCGAATGCTCCCGAATGAAATTACGTCAAACCATGCATGCTGCCTTTGAAAAACTGATTATTGCGTTATATGGTATGAGTAATCTGGATATGTTTTTGGAGAAAATAGAGATTTTTAATCGAGTTCGGTGGGATTTTGATGTGTTTGCACAACAACTTAATAGCAACGTTACCACAGAAGTCGATAGGTTCGCCTTTCAACATAGCCTTTTCTCAATCCTTTATGTCGCTGATTTTCTCAGTGTTCCCGATTATTGTGGCTTATTAAGCAGCCACCAACAGCAGTTTTTTTATCATGCCAAGCAGTTAATATGCTTCAAGGAAAAATCGGAGGACAGCTTTTGGGAAATGTTTATGAGTGATAAGATGACTGATGACACCCGCAAGGAACTCTTACAGCACCTTTTATTGTTGGATCCCGAAAAAGCTGTTTCATTGTATGAGGATGTGTATCCCCACTTGAGAGGTAAATACTTTATTCTCAAACCAACATATGATTACAAGCCAGATTTCGTTGTTCAACCCGTTGAGCAGCATTGTGATCATAATGAAAAAATCGAGCAAGCCCTGCTGAAGTATGGGCTGGAATATGCCAGCAAACGTGTTCGAAAAGATTACTCTTACATCTTTAGATCCCAAAAGAGCTGTTGTTCCATTGCATGAGGATGTGTATCCCCATTTGAGAGATAAGTATTTTGTTATCAACCTTTAAACGTGTTCAATAATCTGCGGATCAACTCTGACATCGCTGACCGGCACAAATCGTTTTGCCAGCCTATTGCGTGCTTCAGACTGTCGACTGAACTTTATAAAAAAAACATTGTCTAAAGAAAGTGATCGCTTTATGCGTCAGCGGTTAAATCATGGATGAATAATAACATGGGTGGGATATCCTGATGTTAGTTGATACTACTTTTGACATATCAAATCCTCAAAGCCTGACAACTGAGCCCAATGAGAAGGCTGGGGTTGGCAGTTCATTCAAAGGGGCTAATAGTTCACCTGAAAGGTATTTTAGTGATCTTGATCCCAGTGGTCTTCCCGAGCCAAGGTCGATAGGCGAACGCACTTGCCATTCAGCTGTTTTGGCTCAGACTGTTGACTGCTGTCCCGCCAACCGGGAACAACTTGGCGGCAAGGGCATGTTTTTACAGCGCATGAAGAAAGCCGATCTTCCTGTTCCCCCCTTCGAATGTGTTACTGCTCAGGTCATGAATGCGCTTGAACAACACCCTCTGGATACCTGTCTTTTAGACCGCTGTTTTCCCTGGATCGTCCTTGAATCGGGGACAGAGACCAGCTTGGCGAATATCCGGAAATACCTCAATGGCTTGCCGCCTTCAGAGCAAGCCAAAAGGGATAGCTGGCTGCCGGATCTGGCACAATTTGTTGCCAGTGATGACTATTACGAACAGGTTAAAGATTC
>NZ_JAHHPS010000549.1:0-1144 GCF_024606275.1 Endozoicomonas sp. SESOKO4
TACACCAGAGAGGCTATCTAATAAGGGAGTTTTATTAGCAGATAAAGCTGATCAAGAATCCATATTGAAAGTTGCAAATTTAATTTTCAAGGCGATGAATAACCCAAGTAATCCTTTATATACATTCTTATCGGGAGGAAACACTCCAACAGCCAGTGATGAAGCTAAAAGGATAAAAGTTAATAACTTTCTGGAATCTTATGATGAATTAGATCTTTTCATTACTCTTCATTCTAATGGAAAAAAGCTGGATACAAAGACTTTCGTTTCCGATGAAGAGCTTAATAGCACCTTTGAAAACTATGGTGTTGTGATTCTGAATGGATTGAATCCAGACAAGCATTCTACTTTAATGCTTGGTTGTGGTCATAATAATGATTATTGTGATCATTCAAACATAGATACTTTGGATATTCGGGCAAGTATCAAACCTGATGTTTTATTACAGTGGGGAGACAAAAGAGCAATTGAATATCTCAGTATATTAAATAAATATGATGAAATTGTTGATGAAGGACCTTTGTGTTCATTTATGAATTACTCGGATGATTATTTCTCGGCAGTAAGGTCATGCTTGGTTGAAAATGGAAAATTACGACTACCAAGCCACGTGCTTGATGAAAGTAAAATTCCATTAGACTTTATAAAAGATGGCTCTTCAAAGAGAAATAATTTTGGTTCACGTCACTTTTGCACAACCTATATCTACTCCCCTGGTTGAAATCACCTAACAAGTGGCTATGCTGCCAACTGCAGATTATCCTGCTAAACCGGCACTGGCCGAAGATTCGGCAGCAACTGTCATCAGGAACCTACCAACCCAAACCCATGCGGTGGGATGACCCCCACCAAACCGGATGAGAGCAAGCGCAAGATCTTAGAGTAGACATTAAGCCTCACCCACAGCACAAAGATCTAATCTTGTACGCCCTGAACAAACATCTTGTGCAGGGTGTTCACGTTTCGCATTATCTGCCCAGAAGTCGAGGAGCTTCCTTGTATGTGAGTGCAGAGACTTACCATAAGGGATAAAATGACATTACCAAACAGACTGGTTCCACTTTTCATCGCCTTATTTATTTTGGCTGTTCAAGGTGAGTTCTGCCGCCGGAAATGAATCTTTTTTGAGCTTAATGTCTACCCT
>NZ_JAHHPS010000550.1:0-4569 GCF_024606275.1 Endozoicomonas sp. SESOKO4
CCTCATGGAATGCATTGTCGACGCTTTCTGTTTCCAGATAGCCAGCACTGGCAGCGTTAGGCACTGCGTCGGCATTGATCAGGAGGTCAACAGGGACTTTGTTGCTGTGGGTGTTCTGCTCGTCCTGATGTTCCAGATGAACAAGGTATTTTCCATCTTGCTGATCAGGCGCTTCAATATCGACAACCCCGGTATTGGAGACCATTTGAAGGGGTGATGAATCAAGCCTTGCCATATCAAGAACCTGAGCCCAGAGGGCCTGATGCAGGGTGTCTGCTGAAATTTCTCCAAACCCGTCCGGGTCAAGCCGTCCTGAGTTTTTGTCATTGTTTTGAGGTGAATTGTTTTGAGGCGAATGCTGTTCATGGGCCGGCAGTCGGGTAAACAGTGAGTCAAACTCACTACCGAGATAAAAGCGTAATGCTTCCATCCATTGTGGGTCTAACCGCAGTGTCCCGGTGGGAGTATGGAGGGGCTCGACACTCAATAACAGGGTGACATCAGCGCCTGCTTCAACTTGTGTCAATGCCGCCAGCAGGCCGTGAATGTCCGAACCATCGATGACGACCTGTGGGTGGTATTCTGCTTCGTGATGTTTATCCAGAATCCATTGGTTAAGGTGGGCATCAATGACAGGGCTGTTAAGACTGGCAAGATCATAAAGTTTCGATAACGTCTGCCTGGCATCGTCGTCTGGCCAGTTACGTCCATCCAGCAGGAGGGAGTCTCCCCATTTTCTCCCGAGGTGCCGTGCTACTTCCAGTTTCTGCTTTTTGGCTGCGATAATGGCCTGTAACTCTTCCTGAGTAGGTGTTTTCCCGTCGCTGACTTTCTCTCTGATTGCAATAGGGTCAACCTCTTTCAGTTGGTCAACCAGCTGAGCAAAAGACTCATGTTCTGTGCTGTAAGTTAACAGTTCGTCCTCAAGCTTCTCCCTGACATCCACCAGATTTGCTCTGGCTTCCAGGGGATAGTCGCTTTCGTCGGGGTCATCGATCTCAAAGCCCAGGTCTTCCATTAATTCGTCGGTAGCTTTGACCTGCTCAAGAAACTCCAGCTGAAAAGCATCAACTCTTATGGCCGGATCACCGTTAGGGTGGGGCACTTTGCGAAAACTGAGTTCATTAATGTCTCTGACCAGGTGTTGGGTCAGTTTGAAACGCATGGGAGTGCTGATTTCACTCATCTCATCTATGCATTCGCTGAACGCTTCGGGCGACATGTCGATTTTCAGCTTTCGAACAGCCTGCCACATTTGTTCGGTTTGCCGTTTGTTGTAATGAGAAGACAGACCAGCAGCGGCAAAGCTCTGCTCCAGCTGCGCTTTCAATTCATCCGAGCTATCGGCTGTAATTTGTTCGAGAAACTCGCAGGTGTAATACAACCAGAGAAACTGATCTGCGTCTGCCAGGTTGATCGAAGGCAGCTTTGACTCCAGCTCTTGTCGAGCCTCTTCGAGCATCTGTAAGGGGGCTTTTGGAAAAATGATCGGACGCACAATCTGATCCTTTGAGGCCAGACTGAGAGGTCCGTATATCTGGAAGACCGGGGCATCAGGCGGGCCTTCCGGCAACTTCACGGGTATGGGTTCGTAGGGGACTGCGTCTGTGGCAGGTGGAGGAATCAAGGCGTCATCGGACGTCGGCTCAACCAGAGGGGTTGATTCGAAGTCGATAATTGTTAATGAGTCCGGTGTTTTGGCTTCTTCATTGGGTGGAGTCACAATAATGGTCGGAGGGGTGTTCACTGTTAATGAGTCCGGTGTTTCGGCTTCTTCAGTGGGCGGAGTCACAATAATGGTCGGAGGGGTGTTCACTGTTAATGAGTCCGGTGTTTCGTCTTCTTCAGTGGGTGGAGTCACAATAATGGTCGGAGGGGTGTAGGGAATGGGAGGCATTTCCGGACGAGGTCTTTTATGAACGATTTTGGCAGGGCCGCTGCTTTTCATGGCATCAGCAAATCGGTGCCTGCCGGGATTGTCGGGTAACTGCCTGGCCGGTCCGGTGAATTTCATGGCGTCCAGCAGCTTGACTCTTCTTTTTGGCAAGGGTTTGGAGGGTACTGGCTCTCCCATCGGAGCAGGGCTTAACATCAGAGCTTCGTTTTTTACTATTGCTCTGACTGCCCTGTCTGAGAAAAAAGTGTATCGACGGTCTTTGGCGCCATCAAAAATCTGTTGTCGCAGGGATAGGCTGGTGTGAGAATCTTCAATGACATTGATGACCATGTCCCTGAGTTTTTTTTCAGCGACTTTGTTCCTGCGGTGTGTAAATTTCCACCGGGTTTTCTTCAGAAACTCTTTTGGGGACGTCTCCACAACCGGCATGCCATTGTGCAGAGTGACACGACAGGCCCGTCCTTCCTCAGTGGCCTGGTCGATGAGTCTCAGATTATGACCCACTTGCTCTTGAATGCTCGGCATGTCAGTCCCTGATTAGGTGAAATCCAACTCTATATTTAGCGGCACGGAGTCAGGTCGGTAAAGAGCAAATAGCATAACTAATAATTGGCGGTTACTGATCCTGACTGGTGTAATGCTCAGTCTTAAAGTCTACAGGGCAGACTGGTAGAATCCCATCCTCGCTCATTTGGCAAAACGGTTATGGTCAGAGTGCCCTTAATATGACCCAAACAATTGGATTGGTGCTGGCTGGTGGCAGGTCTTCCCGAATGGGGCAGGACAAGGCTCGCCTGCTCTGGCAGAACATTCCCCTGTTTCAACATATGCAAAATTTGCTGCATGAATCCGGTATCGACAGAGTATTGCTCAGTGGTGCTCAGTGTGGCAGCAACGCGCTGGTCGATAAAATACCTGACAGGGGGCCTCTTGGCGGTATTCATGCAGCTATTGAGGCTCTGCCCGATGGTGTGAACCTCTTAGTGGTACCGGTAGATATGCCTTTATTGCCACCGGAAGCCTGCAAGAAGCTGGTATCATCCGTAGCAGAGTCCGGCAGGGCGGTTATGTTTGAAACCTTTTTCCTGCCTCTTATTCTGCCCGTCAACAGCCTGCTTCGAAGTGCCGTCAATAGTGCGCTGAGCAGCCAGGATCACAAAGACTATTCTCTTGGACGGCTCTTTGATCGTCTGCAAGGTGTGACTATCCCGCTTCCTGACGAATTGGCAGAGCATTTCCAGAACACCAATACCCCCGATGAGTGGCATCGTGCCTTGACAGCCATGAGCGAGGAAAAAGCCATGAGCGGGGAAAAGCTTGAGTAATGACTAACGACATCAAAGGAGACATGATGGCTCATAAGCAAGAAACTGAATTTGTAGCCCTGAACATTGCGGTACTGACTGTTTCTGATACTCGTACCGTGGAAACAGACACCTCCGGTCACCTGTTGGTGGATCATCTGACCGACGCAGGACATAAACTGGCAGACAAAGCCATTGTCAAAGACAACATCTACAAGATTCGTGAAGTCGTATCCCGCTGGATCGCCTCGGACAATGTTCAGGCTGTTCTGGTAACAGGTGGCACAGGCTTTTCGGGGCGCGACAGTACTCCGGAAGCATTACTCCCAATCTTTGACAAGGAAGTAGTCGGTTATGGCGAGCTGTTCCGTCAACTCTCCTATGAGCAGGTGGGTACCTCCACCATTCAGTCGAGAACCGTTGCCGGCTTTGCCAATGGGACGATCATTTTTGTGATGCCGGGTTCTAACAATGCCTGTAAGACTGGCTGGGAAGGTATTATCAGAGAGCAGTTGGACAGTCGCCAGCGCCCCTGCAACTTTGTTGAGCAACTCAAAAAGGTAGAAGGCTGATGTCGCTGACCCATACCAATGATGAGGGAAAGGCCAGCATGGTGGATGTGGGTGACAAAAATGTCACCCGGCGTGAAGCCAGGGCAGAAGGTTTTGTGGTGATGAAGGCAGAAACACTGGCGCTGGTGGCTGACAATGGTCTGAAGAAAGGCGACGTTCTGGCGGTTGCCCGCATTGCTGGCATCCAGGCGGCGAAACAGTGTGGCAACCTGATTCCACTGTGTCATCCGCTAATGCTTAGCTTTATTGGCGTAGAATTTGAACTTGAACCTGAGCAAAACCGCATTCGGATCGAGACATGCTGTCGTCTGAGTGGTAAAACCGGTGTTGAAATGGAGGCGCTGGCAGCGGCTTCAGTGGCTGCCTTGACGATCTACGATATGTGTAAGGCGGTCGATAAGGATATGTGCATCGAAGGCGTGCGGGTGCTTGAGAAAAGTGGTGGTAAGGGCGGTCACTACAAGGCAGAATAAATGACTGTGGCAACATGCGAAGCTGCCACGGGCTTTTAGGTTTTAGCTGGTAGGCTGTCGCTGCCGAATTAATAATTTCAGTTGTTCAAAGCCTTCGCTGAACCTGGCATCCATCTGGTCCATGCGCTCGTTGAATTTTGAGTCCATCTGATCCATACGCTCGGTGAATTTTGAGTCCATCTGGTCCATGCGCTCGGTGAATTTTGAGTCCATCTGGTCCATGCGTTCGGTGAATTTTGAATCCATCTGATCCATGCGTTCGGTGAAATTTGAGTCCATCTGATCCATACGTTCGGTGAATTTTGAGTCCATCTGATCCATAC
>NZ_JAHHPS010000551.1:0-2136 GCF_024606275.1 Endozoicomonas sp. SESOKO4
GAACAAGCAGACTCAAGGTAGGAGAATATGAGCACTTAGCGTGGAGAAGCGTACCGGTTTGGCTCCGAACAAAAGAACTATAAATGTGGGTATTCAATTTCAGTAGTCAAACCCGTAGAAGTTTTCGATATATGGCACAGTGATTGGCATTAATCGAACCCAAGCCCAGAACAAAAGCCATCCCAACTCCGGCTCCGGCCACCAATCATAAAGGTCATTGTTTATTCAATGGCCTTTTTTTATGCCTGTTTTAAAGTGTTAGCCAATGCGAACCTGCCTGCCGAGCAAAAATTATCACTCTTCCATCACTCTATCTCCGGGCAGCCAGTCCCTATCTGTGACCTGATCGTAAGTCCATGGACACTCGTCCGGAAAGCTTTTCTTGTTCAGCCGTTTGCTTTCTATTTTTATGTAACCGTTTAATTCTTTAATGGCTTCTTTTTTAGCCTTTGGGTAAACCTCGGCCAATACTTCTTCTGTTCTTGAGATTGGGCACGGGTTTTTATCTATATGGTGTTCAATTTCTACTCTGGGGTTGTTAATGCTGGACAGCCATATATGAATGACTTTGTCTTCCACCCATGGGTCTTTTAAAATCCGTTTCTGGTAGTCGGAATTGAGTAGATGTATGAGCAATATTTTCAAATGAGAGCCTAATTCATTAGCCATATCGCCCTTGCGTAGCTCCATCGCCTCCAACAAATTTTCGATGTTGAGTTTGTGAAATTGTCGCTGGGCCAGCAGTTCACGCTGTTGGCTCAGCCATTGGGTGTAATCGGTTTTGTATAGGTTTTCCACAAAATACCTCCATTGCCCTTCCACTGTAGGCAGATAACAGAAGGGAAACAAAATCAATTACCACTTGCATGGGTTCATCGCCCCTTAACTGACTTGCCTGAACCTTGTGTAATTTGTTGTCGGTTTTTTTCCCCGAATGCTTTTCTTTCCGCCACTGTTCAGCCTGTTTTCTAAAGGCTTCCCAGACAGGGTGACCCAGTCGCCCAAAAAGACGGCTGCCTTCTATCTCGTAACATTTGTCGGCAAAGACCGGGTCGATGGTGTAATAACCCTGTTCCCCCGGCAACCCAACATTAAACCGCCACAGTTTCTGTTCCAGCATTTTCTGAATCATGGGGGATAACAGGATATTAAGCGCATGGGTATCGGGAGTTTTTGGAAAGGTTGCTCCAGAGCTTTGACTCAGGGGCAGGGTAGGGCAGTCCGGTCAGTAATGTGTCGAGCCGGGGGGCAAAACGGCATTATCCATGGCTGAGGAGTTTCAACAGGGCAGAAATAGGGTAGTCTTTCATTCCTGATCATCCACCGCTTTGCTGATTTTATTTTTTTGCTTTTCCAGTTGTTTAACGCTGGTTTCCGGTGTGGGCAGGTTTTCAGGCATGGTGCCACCCAGCTCATCAATGGTTTGGCGTACTTTGGCGCCGACCTGATGATGGGTCTGGTTGGCCTGGGTTTTGCCCTGCACCTGATCACGGCGCAACTTTTCTTCGGTCTGGGTAGCCCGGAACAGGTTGGCGGCCAGTTCGGTCGAACCCATAAAATCGAGAATTTTGTGGCTTTTTTTCAGCCCTTTGCGCTGGTGGATATCTTTGGCATCCAGCCCGCCATAAAGACCCCGGTAACCGTGGTTCTGGAAAATGGCAAAATCCATATTGCTGGTGACTCCCGCATCGGCGGCAGCGTCCACCAACTGTTTATTATGCTCTTTCATCTCTTCCCGTAGCAGCAGACGTTTTTCATCTTCCTTTAGCTGCTTGAAAGCCTGATCATCGGCCAGCTCCTGACGGCGGGTTTGCAGGGCAAAGTAGGTCTGACCATTGGCGATCACTGGCTTGATCGGGTCACCGTTCTGAACCACCAGATAACAGGCGTAGCGGGACAGGCGCACGTCGGGCAGTTTGCGTTTGGCGCCGGAGCCGATCGGGACCATTTCGTGGACCTCCACGAAATGGTTTGAAATAGCCTGATCGCTGTTACTGCAGCTAATAAAACAACCCGATATGAATACAGTTCAAGTCGTCTATTGTCATGATTGTTATAGACTTCACCCACATGAAAGCTCGTGCCGTCCAGATTTAATGCCTTGTAAGGAAGTTTCGGATAATTGACGACCTTGAC
>NZ_JAHHPS010000552.1:0-1963 GCF_024606275.1 Endozoicomonas sp. SESOKO4
TGGATGTAGACCGGGTCATCCGGGTTTAAGTGCTTTTGCCATTGATCTGCTGTCAGATAATAGTGTTCAGATACTCCTGTGATTTTCAAAAAAATCCTGAACTGCTCCTCTGACCAGTTGCTGATTGCCATTGTTTCATCCTGTATTTTCAGCTGTGGCACGGGATAGCGATAGATCTGAACACCGTCATCCGGCACCTCAACCTCAAGCCACTGACCTTTAACGGTAAAAGACATCTCGTTGAGGTTCCGCATCAACACAGCGATATAACTCAGGGCGAGCTGTTCTCCTGATGGGATAAGTCCGGAGACGGGTACCTCAACGGTGTTGTTGCCGGTCGTTCGCATCCCGGAAAGAAAGTGGTTGGGGATATCTTGATCCCAGGGCAGAAGGCTATGGGTTTCCAGTAGCGCCTCAAAGATTAGCTGGATGCCTTCTTTGGTGATGTCATGGTTTTTTAGCCGAAGGCAGGCTTCAAGCAGCCGTTTTAACCATTGGGAAGAATGCTCTTTGCTGAGTTTATGCAGGGCGCCCAACGAGGGAAACAGGTCGAATACAGCCCGGGCACGGCTGGCATCCAGAAAACGCAGCTGATCATCCTTTGTTAAGTTTTTCAGGATTTCCCAGTAGAGCCTTTTCATATAGTCGTGTTTCAGCACCCCCGACAATAGTTGCAACTGGGCTGAGTACTGTTCCCACAGGCTTTTGTCCGGCAATGACTTCAGCCGCTTGGCGAAATAGACAAAACGCGATCTGTATTCATTGGCAGAAAACAGAACCATTGCCTTATTTAACACGTGCAAAGGCACGGCTTTAGTCGAATGATGCCACAAAAAATCCCGGTCTTGTCCACTGGCGTGAAGGAAACGTTCGACGCCTTTCCCTCCATAAGAAGAAAGAAGCCTTATCAATGATTCCAGCATCAGAAAAGCTTTGGTATTTTCATGGAATTGATGAAACTGTTTTAAAATCGCCCAGTTTAATAACCAGTCTGGCTTAAGGGTGGAAAGATAAAGAGCAACCGTTTTTATCTGGCGATTGGAATTATCATTCTCTTCATTCTCTGAATCGCTATTGTATTCGTCGTCCTCTTTACTATCTGAATCACTTTTATCTTCAGTAAGTTCTGTTAACAGCCACTGTTTTAGTTGTGTTTCCTGATGTTGCAGCGCTTCGATGTCAGGTAGCCCTTCTGCTGTCCAGAGCCTGGTCATAGTTTGCAGGAGTCGATGATTGAGCGCACCCCCGCAACTTGTCCAGACCATCATTTTTTTCAATCGCTCATGGCTGGGAACGCTTTTGCCATGATTCATGGACGAGAAGGCGTGGAACAGTTCCATATTGAACTCGCCATCCATCTCTTTCCATTCAGGCCAGTCCAGCACCTCTTTTACATCATCATGTTTGAGTATGCCGTGACCATTATTGATGGAGGAGAAGGAGCGGAAGAGCTCAATATTGAACCTGCCATTCTTGTCTTTCCATTCCGGCCAATCCAGTACCTCTTTCACTTCCTCATGTTTAAGCATGCCCCTGTTGCAATTCATGGACGAGAAGGCGCGGAGCAGCTCAATGTTGAACTTGCCATCCTTGTCATTCCATTCAGGCCAGTCCAGCACCTCTTTTACTTCCTCATGTTTTGGCATGCCTTTACAGCTGTTCATCGATGAGAAAGCGCGGAACAGTTTTATACTGAACACACCATCCCTGTCTTTCCATTCTGGCCAGCTCAGCACCTCTTTCACTTGCTCATGTTTGGGCACGCCTTTGCCATGATTAATAGACGAGAAGGAGCGGAACAACTCCATAATGAACTCGCCATCCTTGTCTTTCCATTCCGGCCAGCCCGGCATTTCTTTCACTTCCTTATGTTTGGGCATGCCTTTGCCATTATTCATGGATGAGAAGGAGCGGAACAGCTCCATGCTGAACTCGCCATCCTTGTCTTTCCATTCCGGCCAGC
>NZ_JAHHPS010000553.1:0-1119 GCF_024606275.1 Endozoicomonas sp. SESOKO4
GTTTTCTGAGTATTGACTGTAACATGCAGGGAACCAGTGGCCTCAGCATGGGCAATAACACCTGCTAGCTGGGCAGACATGGTGACCAGGAAAGCTTCTTCATGCTCGTCAAAACGGCGTTGTTCTTTTTGCTGAACCACCAGTACACCCAGGATCATCCGATGATGAATGATGGGAACCCCAAGAAAAGCATGAAACTTTTCTTCACCGGTTTCCTTGATGTAACGGTATTTAGGGTGGGAAGAAGCTGTTTTCAGGTTGATGGGCTCCTCTCTAAGACCCACCTGACCCACAAGACCTTCGGATTGGGATAAACGGGCGACACCGACAGCCTTTTTATTGAGGCCTTCTGTCGCCATCAATGTATAGATAGCCTTTTCAGCGTCGTAGAGATAGACAGAGCAGACTTCAGTACTAATGGCCTCACGAACCCGCTGCACAATGATATCCAGCGCAGCCTGCAAATTCGAGGCGGCACCGACTTCCTGTACAATCGAACGCAGGGTGTTCAGCATGGTGACTTAGTCCAGTCTACTTATCAGTCTCCTGAGTCTGCTATCTCAAAATAACAGACGCCCGATTCTGTTGTTTACTTTAAAACGGTTTTCCATGTCGTGACTGTCAGAAACAGGCTTCCATCACGCAAGTGCAAGGATAGCACTTGATTGAATATTGTCTGAGCCTTTGAAGCTGATGCCAGTATTGAACATCGTCTCAGTGTCAAAAGTCATGACTCTTTATTCGCTTGCAGGTGTCCTATTCGGGGAGCCAGCTCGCGCAAAGCACGGCGATAAACCTCCCTTTTGAATGAAACGACCTGTCCCAGGGGATACCAATAGCTGACCCATCGCCAGCCATCAAACTCGGGTGATCCTGTATGATCCACACTAACCTCGTCATCACTGCTCAGCAGCTTGAGCAGAAACCATTTCTGTTTTTGCCCAATACAAAGCGGATGCTGGTCTCGACGAACCAGTCTTCTGGGCAGGCGATAACGCAGCCAGCCACGAGTGCACGCCAGAACTTCTACGTCTTCCGGCTGAAGCCCAATCTCTTCATACAGCTCGCGATACATGGCTTCCTCAGGGCTTTCATCATCATTTATACCCCCCTGGGGAA
>NZ_JAHHPS010000554.1:0-1731 GCF_024606275.1 Endozoicomonas sp. SESOKO4
ATATAGGGCCACCTGATAGGACATGTCAAATTTCATCTTCTTCCAATGTGAATATGAGCCGGATGGTTGGGCTTCCGGACGCTTACCCAAAACCATACTTCTTGCGAGCCCCTTCAGGAACCACTGCCGGAACTTGCATCGATCAAGAAAGAGCTGTAACGGGTTATGGATGATCTAAACTTACCGCTTCGCAACAATCTCTCCACAATAATCTGAGCGAAAGCCAGATGTGGGAATAATACTTTAAACGAAGAAATATCATACGACGGGGGACGCACAGTAGAGCGATGTATGAATCCAACATCAAATCAGCAGCTGCCGCACTTGCTCTCCTGCTGAAATTCCACGAAAAGAATGTCGACATCAGCTCGCTGATTCATGAGCTATCCGGTAAAGATGTCAGTATCGACTTACGGGAACTGGTCAGGGTATCCCGGCGCCTTGGCATGAAAGCCCGGAAGGTTACAGTTAAAAACAACCTTCATAAAGCCCCTCTCCCCTTCATTGCCCAGGGAAAAGATCAGCAGTTTTTTATCATTGCCAGTTTCGATCCGGAGAAACAGACTGTCATGGTACAACTTTATGGTCAGCAGCCGTGTATTCTGAAACTGGATGAACTCTGGAAAAACTGGGATGGCAGCGCTCTCTGGATGACCAGACGGTTTGATTTGAGTCACACCATGAAACGCTTTGGCATCAGCTGGTTTATTCCGGTGGTGATCAAATACCGCCGGGTATTGGGCGAAGTGGTTCTTGCCTCGTTTTTCCTGCAACTGTTCGCCCTGATTACCCCAATCTGTTTTCAGGTGGTTATGGATACCGTGCTGGTGCATCAGGCCATCTCCACCCTGAATGTTATTGCCATCGCTCTGCTGGTCATGTCGTTATTTGAAGTGACCCTGGGAACGTTGAGGATGTATCTGTTTTCCCACACCAGTTGCCGCGTGGATGTGGAACTTGGCAGCCGCCTGTTCGAACACTTGTTAAAAATACCTATTGCCTATTTCAGTGCCCGGCCTGTGGGTCAGGTGGTGGCTCGGGTTCGGGAGCTGGAAAACATTCGGGAGTTTCTTACCAACAATGCCATGACTCTGGTGCTGGATCTTTTTTTCACCATTGTTTTGTTTATCGCCATGTACTTCTATTCGTCGACGCTCACCTGGGTCGTACTGGCTTCCATCCCATTTTACATTCTGCTTTCCGTACTGATCAGCCCCGGCCTGCACAACCGCGCCAAAGAACGGTTTGAGCGCAGTGCCATTAACCAGGCCTTCCTGACGGAAGCAGTTACCGGCATGGAAACCCTGAAGTCAACCGCTGTTGAGCCAAGAATGCAGTCCCGCTGGGAGCGTTATCTGTCGAGCTATGCCAAAGCCAGTTTCAACAGCAGTGTGTTGGGCACGGTGGGCAGCCACCTGGTAGAGCTGATTAACAAAATTGTCACCGTAGCACTGTTGTGGATTGGCGCCAAAGAGGTCATCAGCGGCAGTCTGACTATTGGTGAGCTGATTGCCTTCAACATGCTTTCAGGCCAGGTAGCCCAGCCTATCCTGAGACTTTCCCAGCTCTGGCAGGAGTTTCAGCAATTCCGGATATCCATTGCCCGCCTGGGTGATGTTCTGAACACGCCAGGAGCCACAGCAAAGTCTGGATAAACCACCCATAGCGGCACTTCAGGGCCATATACAGATGGAACGGGTCAATTTCAGTTACAGCTGCGAACTGCAGAAC
>NZ_JAHHPS010000555.1:0-1096 GCF_024606275.1 Endozoicomonas sp. SESOKO4
TGGCTGGCAGAGAATGGTCAGGAACTCAGTGTTTACCGTGAGATCGCTGCTGGCAAATATTCTGGCCGACAGTCGGCTACCAGGAAAAAGAATCCATCCTCCCGAACGACCAAAGCATCATCGACCGCAACAACGAGTCAGACCGGCCAGATGAGCGGATCTGCTGCCCGTAAACAGGGAGCCGATTCGACAAACGGCAGCAGTCGTGAAGATGAAGACCCGCTGGAACCTTCAGCTGAACAGGATACCGGAAGTTCTGCTGTCACTTGTTTCAAGTGCAACAAGGCACTGAATACACAGGAATTAAGGCGAATAACCAATGAGGCAACTGCCTCCGTGATTTTATGCAACAAGTGCCTTTCGGACAATCAGAGTAAAAAAAGAGCAAAACGAATCCGGAAAGAAACAAAGCCGGATTCATCAGAACCGGCCCAGAAAAAAAAGAAGGGCCCGGGTAGAAAGAGAAATAATACTGAAGCAGCTGCTACTGCGCCATCGGCCAAAAAAAAGAAACCGGCAGACACTCAGATCCCCGGTGACCCATTGGAAAAAGTAAAAGAAAATATCGAATACGAATTAAGTCAGGAAGAGCTGGAAAAAGTACAAACCCTGATGGTGGTATTCAAGAAAAAAAACATCACAGTCAAGTCTACTTTTTATAAACTCCTCGGCTTTCTAGAGAGAAGTTCATTTAATAGCTTCTTCGATAATGCCACCGCTTTTTTTGGGCACCTTTCTGAAAACTTCAAAAATACAGGCATGCTGACCAGCATGTTAAACAATAGAAAAAAACATATCCGGAGTTTCACAGAACGTAGCCTGAGTGAACTCGAATATTTAGCACGTTTGGATGTATTGAATTCCTTCTCGTCCATGAATAATGGTAAAGGCTTGCCCACACATAAGGAAGTGAAAGCAATACTGGGCTGGCCAGAATGGAAAGCCAGGGATGGCGAGTTTAATACGAAGTTGTTCCGATCCTTCTCGTCCATGAATAGCACCAAAGGCATGCTCAAACATGAGCAAGTGAAAGAGGTGCTAGGCTGGCCGGAATGGAAAGACAAGGATGGCGAGTTCAGTATGGAGCTGTTCCGCT
>NZ_JAHHPS010000556.1:0-1697 GCF_024606275.1 Endozoicomonas sp. SESOKO4
TTGATCAGGTCTGATTCAGACAGGCCAACGGCATTGGCATAAGGTGTCAGGGTATTCTGAATATTGGTCAGGAATGCTGCCGTTCTGCGGCCATTTTCAAAGGCAATATCGTCAAGAAAGTAGTTGGCAATGACCGCAGCTGCGTACTCTTTCATGCCGGCAACAGACTCTTTCATACCCGCCGGGCCATTGGCGCTCACGGTTACAGGAGTGAAGGCACTCTGCATGAATTTCTCAGTACCCTTGTCGGACAGCATTTGCACAACCTTATTGAACTGAGGCAAATTGACGCAGTGTCTGTAGCCAAGGAGGTGCTCAAATTCATCCACTGTCTGATATCCATCGACACCTCTGACGGCCTTTATATAGTTTTCAAGTTCAATCTTGCTGATCAGACCTTCACCCAGCAGAGCAATGATCGTGTTACCACTGGCAGAATGGGTAGTGAAGTATTCTGAGAAGCTTTTCAGGTCTTTTGGTTCATACCCGAAGTGGTGAATGCCTGCTTTGCCCATACCGAGAATTTTGTCGTCATATTCCTGTGCCCCTGTTGCCATCAGACGTCTGGCCTTGTTCGACAGAATATGCACTTCTTTGAGAACTATCAGAGGTTGAGATTCCGGTGAGACCGCCTTCAGGCACTTAAAAACTTCCACAATCCGACTGGCTTGTGTAAATGTCAGTTTTTCTCCGATTATTGCCTGCAGGCGAATCGGTGCAAATTCATCGTCAAAATCGAAACTCGCAAGAAATGATGTTGTTTTAACGCTTTCTTCTGCTAACTCTGCCAGACCTATTGCGGCTTCCAGAGCTTGTTTTTTAAGAGGGTGCTGCTGTATGAGTTTGTGGATAGCGTTCAGAACTTTTGCCTGCTTCGGAGTGAACTGGAAGGGGCCAATGTCACTTTCGACGGCTTCCTCTGCAGCCTTCAGAACCTCCTTCATTCTCTCAATGTCTGCTTTCCTGATTTCAATCTCACCTTGTAGATGAGCCTGTTTCTGAATCAGTTGCCGGATCATGCCGCCAGTACCCTCATTACCGCCCAGTTGTATCTGTTTGTTTCTCAGGGCATTAACCCGGTCTTCATAGGTGTCAGAAGAGTCTGGTTGAAGCCCCACGGCTTGTTCAGTGGATTCAAGTATCTCTTTAAGATCCTCCAGAGCTTTTTTCGTTTCTGCTACAGCCTGACTTTTATGCTCCAGGTCTGAGTTCAGCATAGCTATTTCGTTATTATGCAGGGCTTCAGCCTTCTCATCGATCTCTCCAGAAGGGGTGTTCTCCTTTTTTTTAAGAGCCAGATGCTCTTTTACATTAGTTTCTTCACGCAGTGCATGAGTTAACTCCATACTTTTCCTGTCGTGCACACGCAGGAAGTCTTTGACCCGAGTGTACTTTTGCCTGGTTAAAGGCAGTTCACCCAATGCGTAATGGGCTTCGTCCGGGTCATTAGAATTTGTATGGGAAGCAATAGCAATAAAGTAATCTGCTTCCTCCATTAATCCGGGGTCACCTTGTATCTGAAGATTAAGATGTTTACTGGCAGCTTCCAGTTTCTCGAGGACTTCATCCCGTCTCTCAGCGCCGTCTCCCCTCAGGAAATGTCTGATGTCGTCTACTCGCTCTTCAGTGGTTTGCCCGTCGTCTGCAGGCAGGTCGTAATCGATCTGGATTTGTTTAATGGCCTGATTGAGAGTCTT
>NZ_JAHHPS010000557.1:0-1260 GCF_024606275.1 Endozoicomonas sp. SESOKO4
GGACTTAAATCCTGATAAGGACCAAACAAACGGTACAAATTATACAAGCTGAACATTGAATCAGTGAATGCTACTGGGCAGCCCTGCAATGAGTGGTAAGAAGCTTTTACTTTTCAAAAAAACAAAAATTAACTTGCAAACGGTTTGACTAGGTATAGAATGAGAATCATTCTCATTATTAATAAAGGAGATGCCTATCGAAACCAGACTTTTTGACCTGATTAACTGGTAAACAGCTACCAGTAACTCGCATATCCTCATCGTTTTGGCGGCTCGTCCCAAGCCGCCTTTTTTTATTCCATTCCCATAGTTCCATTCAATATCCAGGCTTTGCAACCTGACAGTCAGAGATGGTTAATACTGACAGCCAGTATGGCGTCACAACAAAAAACTATGAAGAGCAGGCACCGGTGGCGATGGGCTTTTCCTATAACCAAGAGGAGCCTGGTTAAATCGGCGCTTTTTGTGAAAAAAATGACGGCTCCACTTCTCCTGTTTTTGAATTCGTCGTTTGGCTAATTTGGCATTCAGGTATAGATGGACTAGTCTCACTGATCAGCGATGGATACTCAAGAGTGTGTCAATAGCTGTGAGGATTGTAGTCATGAATCTGTTGAAAGTCTCCTGTGCAAGCTTGACCCTTACCTTGTCTGTTCCTGCCGTTATCGCCTCAACGGCTGCGGTCTCTTCGACAAAGGGTTCTTCAACTTCGGCGCCTTCGGCTTCGACGGTTAATTCAAAATCCAGATACGAATTTTCTTGTGGGGCTTCATCAGGTATTTGCGGCAAGCAATACTGCGAACGTGATTTGGGGTTTCCTGAGGTCAAGCCGTTGTATGGGGAGTCCAGCGTTGATAGCGATAGCCAATACTATAATTTGGCCAGCTTACTCAGAGGTCCGAATGCTTCTAACCTCAAAGACTTTTGCGTCGATCAGTCAGTGCTGAACGACCCCAAGGCAGGCTACGACGTTAATGAGCTGGAAGGGGCGGCCTTCTGGGCAGTGCTCAAACTCGAGCTACTGGCAACAGGACAAGTTTTCTACGTGCCGCTCAAAACAAACCGGTGGTGGCTCCAGACCGGAAAGAGTAAAAGTGAGGAAGATGAAGTAGTGACGTATCGAATGAAGATATTAAATGTTAGTCCCAATCACTTCGATCCGTATTTCACTACTCAGTATGGGCTTGCTGTCCGGAGCTGGTTGTTGTTCAGCTTGTATAATTTGTACCGTTTGTTTGGTCCTTATCAGGATTTAAGTCC
>NZ_JAHHPS010000558.1:0-1954 GCF_024606275.1 Endozoicomonas sp. SESOKO4
AAGCTAAAACCATTGATTACCTCAGGAAATTAGGGCTGAATCCGGAGGATTATCGTTGTTTTTGGGGCGAAGTTAGGGATATTCCTTCAGCAGACATTTGAATGCAGATTCCGGTATAAAATCAGATTTGATGCGGGTCTGGAGGTGATTGACCCACTCCACTTTCAGGTATTCTGTCCCTGCTGAACCATTCCATCTCGATTAACACGTCAGCAATGAGCAAGTTAAACTATCGTTCTGGAATTATTTTGGAAATTAATAGTCTAAACACGTATGGCTTAAGGGGATTAAATGTGTTCAATAGGGGGATTTATGAATATAAACACTACCGGAACAGATGCTTACGGGCTTCATAAAAACAGTTTTGTTGAAAAGAATGATGAAATTTTGACTCAGAGCCGAGAGTAGTTAAAAGTTTTTCAAAAAAACGATCGGTTGAAGATAGATCCTCTGTACTGGTAAAACGGGAAAGAGAGCTTGGTTCGGATATGCCTGGTTGCAGTCATCAGGCAACTAACCAAGCTATTCCTGAGCGAAAAGTTTCCAACTGGGTTGCTATGGATATTTGTGAGGTCGTACATGAGGCAGGGGGCAGAGTGAGCGAGATGTTTACTGTTAAGGAAGTGGCTGGACATTTTCGAAGTATCATTGAAAACCTTATACATTCGTTTAGATACAAAAAAATTGCAATAGAGGAGTATAAGGTTGATCAAAGAGACGAAGTAACAGGTATTTTTATTGATTTTATTTTATGTCAGGAAGGTCTGGTTTGAAGAGTCACAACATCTACTGAAGGCGATTTTTACTGAGCGGGCAGAAGAGGCATCGAAATTAATGTACCATGAATTATGTTATAGTCTCGGGGATATGCTGATTGATTATCTCAACAAAAAAGCGAACGTACCGGATGTTGAGGTCACATAGTAATTTTACGTTTTCAACCTCTAACGCAACAAAGGCTTGTACAATCTTGTCTCTAGCCTCGGGGGTTAACAATCCAATTAGTTGCAATCCCTCTTCCAGAGTCTCGATGCGTTTCTGTTGATTCATCTGGTTCCTCCAGAGTCATGGAAGTCCTGTCGGGTCGGGTAACAAAGGCGGATTTCTTCTTAGCCAACTCAACTAGTTGGTCTGGGTCGAGGTGAGGATTGAAGATGCTGGCTCCTTTATAGCGGAACCACTCACGCATTTCATGTTCTTCTGATGCTTTAATAGCAGCGAAACATACGCCTACAATCTCTTGTTTGCACATGTATGGGCTTAAATAGTGTTTTCCGCTCTTCCATGCCGTATTTTGTTTACTCACGCTACAGACGCCTACAGAGGCATCTACGGAGACTTGAATATAGGAACGACCGTGCCCTTCATATACTTGAATAGTCCAGCCGTCTTTGTATGTCACTTTGGAAACGATGTCTTTGATGTCGTCTAGTGTCAGCATACTAAGTCCTTCAATGAAAAAAGCCCCCTATTCGGGAGCTTTTGTTGGGTCGTTTGGGTCATCGTACGGATTGAATCGGGTTGCACGATTCTCCTTTTCTTTGTACTTGGCAGGGTCTTTCGTCTCTACCGGTACACGACCAGTACGTGGTACCTTCGTACTATTGTCCGGTTTTTGCACAATTGCCATTATGTGTTTTCCTCAATGACTTGGTCGTAGTTTAAGCCAGCGTTTTCAATCTCAACTTTGTAAGATGGAAGGTCTACTGCCTTGATGAATGTTCCGTTCAGGGCAATGCCCTTACGGTCTTTGACACTGTACACGACAAAAATCAGGAGTAAGCCAACGAGATCCACTATCTTGAGATTTTTCGCTAAAAATACCGCACGATTATGGAACCCGCTGACTTACTCATTGAGCAGTTTAGAACCTATCTGAACTGCAACAAGTGTCGACTGAGTGTTCTTGCCTATCTTGTGCTTGGCTTGCTGGAAAAGCAGACGGTAAACTTCA
>NZ_JAHHPS010000559.1:0-9247 GCF_024606275.1 Endozoicomonas sp. SESOKO4
TTACTAATGCTGGTCAGTGCGTTTTCAGGTAAAGACGCCATACTTCGGGCCTATAACGAGGCAGTGAAAGAAGGCTATCGATTCTTCAGTTATGGCGATGCCATGTGGCTGACCCGAAAAGCCTGAAAAAGAAAGTCGAACGTCGGGCTTGAAAAAGTCCGGACCCGTTCCCACTTTAAAAGCTGGTTAAATTTTGGAAATGAGTCAGATGAATGCAGTCTGCTGTGTCATCTGAATTGAGAGGCTCATGAGTAGAGAAGAGTGCTTCATGCAGTTCGAAGGTCTGGCCACTGATGGTGAAGCTCGGCGTGGACGGCTGACCTTTCCCCGCGGCTCGGTTGAAACGCCCTGTTTTATGCCCGTTGGCACCTACGGCACTGTTAAAGGCATGATGCCCAGGGATATTGCCGACACCGGAGCGGAGATCATTCTCGGGAATACGTTCCATCTGATGCTGCGTCCCGGTACCGAGATTATTCGAGAGCATGGGGATCTGCACGATTTCAATCAATGGCAGGGGCCAATTCTGACAGACTCGGGTGGTTTTCAGGTATTCAGCCTGGGAAAATTGCGCAAGATTACTGAAGAGGGGGTTTCATTCAAGTCGCCTGTGGATGGTTCCCCGGTATTCCTGAGTCCGGAAGTGTCCATGCAGGTTCAGCGTGAGCTGGGTTCTGATATTGTCATGATCTTTGATGAATGTACCGATGGCGAAGCCACAGAAAAAGAAGCAGAAGAGTCTATGGAGTTGTCTCTTCGCTGGGCAAAGCGATCCAGAGAGGCTCACGGCTACAGTCCTTCAGCCCTGTTTGGCATTATCCAGGGTGGTATGTTTGAGCATCTGCGTGATCGTTCCCTGGAGGGGCTGACCGAGATCGGCTTTGATGGTTATGCCATTGGTGGTCTTTCTGTGGGTGAAACCAAGGAAGACATGATGCGCATTCTGTCACACATCACCAATAAAGTTCCTGAAGGCCATCCCCGTTACCTGATGGGTGTGGGCAAGCCAGAGGATATTGTTGAAGCCGTGCGTCGTGGGGTGGATATGTTTGACTGTGTGATGCCGACCCGAAATGCCCGAAATGGTCATCTCTTTGTGGATGAGGGTGTCATTAAAATTCGCAACGCCGTTCATAAGCGGGATAACCGGCCATTGGAAGAAAGTTGCGACTGCTATACTTGCCAGAATTTCAGTCGCTCCTATCTGCATCATCTGGACAAATGTGGTGAGATTTTGGGTTCTATGCTCAATACAATCCACAATCTTCGCTACTACCAGAGGGTCATGACAGGTTTGCGAGACGCCATTGAACAAGGTAAATTGGATAACTTTGTCGAAGAGTTCTACCAAAAGCGTGGTCAACCAGTACCGTTATTGTGAGGTGGGTACGGCCCTGTTTTTGTTGTAACGGAATTTAACTGTGTATTGTTTTTAAGGAGTATCTGAATGATCCCATTCATCAGTCCGGCATTTGCTGAAGCGGCTGGCTCAGCCCCTGCGGGTCCTGGCATGTACGGTCAGCTGATCATGCTGGGAGGTTTTGTACTGATTTTCTGGTTGTTGATCTGGCGCCCGCAGTCCAAGCGTGCCAAGGAACACAAAAACCTGCTCAGCAACCTGTCTAAGGGGGATGAGGTCGTCACCACTGGTGGTATCGTTGGCAAGGTCATGAACACTACGGATGAGTTTATTACCCTTAAGGTTGCCGAGAATATCGAGCTGAATTTCCAAAAATCTTCAGTGGCTGCTTCTCTGCCCAAGGGTACTATTAAAGCCATTCAGTAGCAGCCATGAGCTAATTAAGAGCCATGTTTTAAAGAAATAATTTTTCTGCATCGCCGATGATGAAAAATTTTTCATGATAAAAAGCGCGACCGGAAATCGAGGATGGTTTCCGGTTATTTCTGGAGAAACGGACTTTGCCTGAGTATCAGGGAGAGTTTTTGTTCCTTGAACAGGCTCCTGATCCAGGCATTTAATATATAGAACAGGAACCGGTGGGCCATGCTCAATCGATATCCGCTGTGGAAGTACCTGCTGATTGCAATCATCGTTGCCCTTGGCTTTGTGTACGCTCTGCCCAACTTGTACCCCGATGATCCTGCTATTCAGATATCGGGCGCCAGTTCAACAGAAACCATGAATGCTGGTGTGCAGGGTAAGGCACAAGAAGCGCTGACCAAGGCCAATATTGAGGTCAAGGCCAGTGATAACAAAAATGATGCCTTGTTGATTCGACTGAAGCATGCTGATCAACAGCAGTTGGCTAAGTCGGTGATTAAGGATGCGCTGGGCGATGATTATATTGTAGCGCTCAATCTGGCACCGACGACACCGGAATGGCTGACTTCTATGGGGGCTTATCCCATGAAACTGGGTCTGGATTTGTCCGGCGGTGTGCACTTCCAACTGGAGGTAGATACGGAGCGGGCCGTTAAGACCAAGCTGGATATTTCCAATACCGAAATTCGCACGCTGCTGCGCAAGGAAAGACTGCGCTATCGCACTATGCCTGAGCGTGCTGACGGTGCCCGCCAACTGGCATTTCTGGATGAAGCGACTCGTGACAAAGCCGAGCGTCTTATCAAGCGTGAGTTTCCTGATCTGCTGGTAGAGGCAGAAGATCTGGGAGAGCGTCATGCTGTTTCCTATCGTTATTCCGAACAGTACATCCGTGAACTGGAAGATTATGCGGTTAAGCAAAACCTGACGACGGTTCGAAACCGTGTTAACGAGCTGGGTGTTTCTGAGCCTCTGGTGCAGCGTCAGGGACGAAACAGTATCGTTGTTGAGCTTCCCGGTGTTCAGGATACCGCAGAAGCCAAGCGTATTCTCGGTAAAACCGCTAACCTTGAGTTCCGTCTTGAGGCGCTGCCCAATGCTCCCCAAAGCACTACAGAGACGTTCGATTATCAGGGGCGCACCGTTAATCTGGAGCGCGACATTATTATTACCGGTGAGCGTGTTTCCAGTGCCCAGTCCAACTTTGATACCGAAAGTGGACAGCCTCAGGTAAACATTAGTCTGGACAGTACCGGCGGTAAGAAGATGAATAACGCCACCCGGAATAATATCGGGCGCAGCATGGCGGTCATCTTCATTGAGCAGAAGCCTGTGACCCGAAGTGAGACCCGTGAAATTGACGGAAAATCTGTCAAGGTTAAGGTGCCTGGTTTCCGTGAAGAAAAACGAGTGATCAGTCTGGCCACTATTCAGTCAGCGCTGGGTAACCAGTTCCGTATTACCGGCCTTGATTCGTCCAGTGAAGCCTCTGAGCTGGCTTTGTTGCTCAGAGCAGGTTCACTGGCAGCGCCTATGTACTTTGTGGAAGAGCGCACAGTCGGTCCAAGCCTGGGTGCCGAGAATATTAAAATGGGGCTGGACTCTACTCTGATGGGGCTTGGTCTGGTCGTTATGTTCATGGTGGTGGTCTACCGGGTGTTTGGTTTGCTGGCGAATATTGCCCTGACCATAAACCTGATGTTGCTGATTGCTGTCATGAGTATCTTTGGCGCTACCCTGACCATGCCTGGTATTGCCGGTATCGTTCTGACGCTGGGTATGGCAGTGGATGCCAACGTGCTGGTGTTCTCGCGTATTCGGGAAGAGATTAAGCTGGGGCGTCCGGTGCAGCGTGCGATTCATGATGGTTATGACCGTGCTTTTGTATCGATCTTTGACGGTAATATTACCACGCTTTTGGTGGGCCTCATTCTCTTTGCCGTCGGAACCGGTCCAATCAAGGGCTTCGCTGTGACTCTGTCTATCGGTATCGTCACATCCATGTTCACCGCGATTATGGTGACCCGCTCACTGGTGAATCTGGTGTACGGCGGTCGTCGTGATCTGAAGAAACTGAGCATCTGAGGTGGTCTCAATGGCAGATAAGAAAGCAGCCCAGAGCGATAAAGTAGCCCTGAGCTATAAAACCATTAATTTTATGAAGTTGCGAACCTACGCAACCATTCTTTCCGTTGTCATGATCGTGGGCTCCCTGGCTTCTCTGGCTACCAAGGGAATCAACTGGGGGCTGGATTTTACGGGGGGTACCCTGATTGAGCTGGTTTATGATCAGCCAGCGAACACGGAAGAGATTCGTAACCAGCTGGGTGAGGCCGGTTATAGTGATGCCGTTGTTCAGGAGTTCGGTTCTGTGCGTGATATTCTGGTTCGTATCCCCGGTGATGATCCGGCTCTGGGTCATAATATTGCCAAGCTTCTGGACCAGAATCACGATGGTAGTGTTGTCGTCAAGCGAGTAGAGTTTGTTGGTCCTCAGGTGGGTGAGCGACTGAGAGAGCAGGGGGGGCTGGGTATGTTGATGGCCCTGGGGCTGGTGATGCTTTATATCGCTTTCCGATTCCAGTTCAAGTTCTCTGTTGGTGCCGTTCTGGCGCTGACTCATGACACTATTATTGTCTTGGGGTTGTTCTCCTTTCTGCAGTTGCAGTTTGACCTCACAGTTCTGGCGGCGATACTGGCGGTCATTGGTTACTCCTTGAACGATACCATTATTGTGTACGACAGAATTCGTGAAAACTTCAGGAAACTGCGAAAGGGGGGTGCTGATGAAATCATCAATGTATCCCTGACCCAGACACTGGGTAGGACATTGGCCACTTCTGGTACAACCTTGATGGTGTTGCTCTCACTTTTCCTGTTTGGTGGAGAGATGATCAATGGTTTTGCCACAGCCCTGATTGTGGGTATTGGTGTGGGTACTTATTCCTCCATCTATATTGCGTCTAACCTGCTGATTTACATGAAGATCAGTCGTGAAGACTTGATTGTTCCTGTTAAGGAAGACGATGCTGATCACAGACCCTGATGGTTGTCTTTATCAAGTCTTTTTATGGAGACTCCTGTTAGCCTGATGAAAAACCGGCCTGTAAAAAGGTCGGTTTTTTTGTGGTGCGCCAAGTATGGCGCTGTTCGAGTATGCGTGTTGGCGGCTGGATGGCTTCGAGCTGAAAGTCCACTATCAGACCGGCAGCATTTGCTCTTTTTCTCGGGCATTGATGCTCATAGGAACCGAATTAGCGTTTGGGGCGTTATCTGCAACTGTCTGCCTGTGGGCGAAATGGTCGGGACGCCAGATGATGGATGGAGCGATGATCGTGGTCAGCTCTATTGTGGTGGGCTTTCATTCAGATAGGAGTAGTTTGTGATTTAATAAATCAGTGATTCTCCCATGTTGAGGTGTCAGTATGCTGAGTCAGAATAATACTGCTCTGGTCATTGTTGATGTTCAAGGTAAGCTTGCCACATTGATGTATAAGCAGGAAAAAATGCATGATGCGCTGGTGAAAATGATCAAAGGGGCTCAAAAGCTTGAGTTGCCTGTTTTCTGGCTGGAGCAGCTGCCCGAAAAACTTGGACGAACGACTCCCGAGGTTGCCGATGAGTTGGAAGGTGTCTCTCCTATAGCTAAGGCATCATTCAGTGCCTGTGGGCAGAAGACGTTTATGGACTCGCTCAAGGCTTCAGGAAAAACACAAATTCTGTTGGCAGGTATTGAGGCTCACATATGTGTCTATCAAACGGCTCTGGATTTAATGGCTTCGGGTTATGAAGTTGAAGTAGTGGTAGATGCGACATCCTCCAGATCAGAGCATAGCAAGCGACTGGCGTTAGACAAGTTGGCGCGCATGGGGGTTGAGATGACCAATGTTGAAATGTCACTGTTTGAACTGATGAGAACAGCAAAGTGCGATGTTTTTCGAGATGTGGCTAAACTGGTGAAGTGATTTTGCCTCACAAGTGAGCCCTACCCCAAGAAGGGTAAGGCTCTGGTAGATCAGCGTCCCATATTGTCATGGGCAAATGGGCGAATGCGCTGCAGTACTTCTTTGAAGCACTTGGGGTTGGCGGCGACGACCTGCCCCTTGTCAAGGAAGTCGTGTCTACCGTTAAAATCGCTGCACAGACCGCCGGCTTCCTGAATCAGCAGTATGCCGGCCGCCATATCGTATTTCTGCAGGCCGAATTCCCAGAAAGCATCCAGACGGCCGCAGGCCACGTAGGCCAGATCCAGTGCGGCAGCACCAGCACGACGAATGCCAGCTGTATCGCCCAGCAGGGAGCGCATCATGTTCAGGTAGCCATCCAGATGGTTCAGGTGGTTGCCCGAGAATGGAATGCCAGTACCGATTAAAGCGCCTTCAAGGCTCTTGCGACTGCTCACGCGAATGCGTTTGCTGTTCAGTGTGGCGCCTTGTCCACGGCTGGCACAAAATGCTTCGTCGCGAATGGGGTCGAGCACAACAGCGTGTTCAATGCGGCCACGGAACTGACAGGCGATGGAAATAGCAAAAGTAGGAATGCCACGGATGAAGTTGGTAGTGCCGTCCAGTGGATCAATGATCCAGAGGTAGTCCTTGCCTTCATCTTTTCCTTCAATAATTCCGGACTCTTCGCCAAAGAATCCGTGGTCGGGGTACGCCTTCTTTAAAGCGCCTATAATGACTTTCTCGGAAGCTTTGTCTACTTCAGTGACAAAGTCGTTCCGGTCTTTTGCCTGCACCTTGAGGCTCTCGAGGTCCTGGTGGGCGTGAAGGATAATTTCGGCGGCTGAGCGAGCTGCTCGCAAGGCCATATTCACCATGGGTTGCATAGGCTGGACTACGTCTGACTGTGAAAGATCAAAATGCTGACCGAGGGGGTCGGCAGCCTGGTACTGGTACAGACTGGTTTCCTTCTCCGGAATCATAAAGCTCCGGTTGCTGGGCCAGTGACTGGGAAAACAGGCGGTGGAGTATAGCAGTGTTATTTGTGGTTAGGAACCTTTCGATGTGTTTCTGTGCAGTATCTGTTTAACGATGATGCTCAGGATGAGGGTACGGGTTGTTATCAGTTTTTCGGTTACGGCTAATAGAGACTTCGCTCTCGTGGCTGTCAGTCATTGTTTGGGTTACACTCCCCGATTGGATTGTTTGCATCATAAAATTCGTCCGCTACAAAATTTGGATGCGTTTTATGGTTCTTGATGAGCTTTTGGCTCCTTTTGTGGTTCAAACGAGATATTCCCCAGTGAGTGACGCAGTCGCAATTGAGCCATTGGTGCTCGACAATATTTCCATTATTCTGATCAATACCACTCATCCGGGTAATATCGGAGCGGCGGCAAGGGCTATGAAGACCATGGGGCTCAGCAAGCTGGTGTTGGTAGAGCCGCAGGAATTTCCCTCAGGTAAGGCTGATGCACTGGCATCCGGAGCTGATGATCTGCTGGTCAATGCCCGAGTGGTCAGGACTTTGGAAGAGGCGGTGGCGGACTGCCACTTTGTGGTAGGTACCAGTGCCAGAGTCAGAGGGGTGTCACTGCCTCTTGTGGATCCACGTGCCTGTGCTAACCAGATTCTTTGTGAAGCAAGTTCAGGGGATATTGCTCTGGTTTTTGGCAGGGAAGATCGTGGAATGACTAATGAAGAGTTACAGATGTGTCATCTACAGGTGCATGTCCCCACCAATCCAGATTTTAGCTCTCTGAACCTCGGAGCCGCTGTTCAGGTGATGACTTATGAATTAAGAATGGCATGGCTGGCCATCACCCGGGGCGAGGTGCCGCTGCCTTCACCGAGAACCCATGATCTGGCATCTCAGGATGATGTGGAGCGTTTCTATGAACATTTGTATAAGACGCTGGTACAAATTGGCTTTCTTGAGCACAGCAGTCATGAGAAGATCATGGCTAAGCTCAGGCGGATGTACGGTCGCATTCGTCCAGACCGCGTCGAGCTGAGTATTCTGAGAGGTATTTTGTCAGAGACCGGAAAGTTTGCCGGTTGTGGTGATAGGGCCGGAAATATTCAAAAGAAGTAAGAGTGAAGATTCAAAAATAACAGTAGTTACTAGATAACAAGTGACGTATTGACCCATGCTAAAACGTTTAAAAGAAGACATAAGAACGGTCATGGAGCGTGATCCGGCTGCTCGGAGCACCTTTGAGGTTCTTACCAACTATCCGGGGCTTCATGCTTTGTTGTTGCATCGTGCAGCGCATAAGATCTGGAAATCTGGTTTCTGTTGGTTGGGTCGGTCACTGTCTACATTCAGTCGCTGGTTGACCGGCGTAGAAATACATCCTGGTGCCAGCATTGGTCGACGCTTCTTCATAGATCATGGGATGGGCGTGGTGATCGGTGAGACAGCCATCATTCATGATGATGTGACTCTTTACCATGGTGTGACGCTGGGAGGAACTTCACCCAACAGGGGGAAAAAACACCCTTCCAATCAGGGTAAACGTCACCCGACGCTTATGCGGGGTGTTGTGGTCGGTGCTGGTGCCAAGGTGCTCGGTCCCTTTGTTGTGGGCGCAAATGCCAAAATTGGTTCTAATTCAGTGGTAGTCCGTGAAGTGCCTGAAGGTGCGACCGTGGTGGGCATACCGGGGCGTATCGTCAAAAAGCGCGAAGAAGTGGACAGTCGGCGCCAGAAAATGGCTGAAAAAATTGGTTTTGATGCTTACGCAGTTACCGAAGATATGCCCGACCCTACGGCAAATGCAATATCTGTCATGTTGGATCATATGCAGGCAGTGGATGGCCGTATAGAGGCACTCTGTACCACACTTAGGGAGCTTGGGCTTGATTGCGGTGACAAGCAGCTGCCTGAATTAAGGGAAGAAGACTTTGCCAGCGTCAAATCCGATACCGAAGATGAGGCTTTCTCGACCCCATAATTTGCTTGGACGCAGAGCGCTGCTTGTATACAATAGCGTCGGCTTATAGGTCGCAGCACTTTTGTAGCACCCTTGAGTCGCATTTCTGGATGGTTGGGCAGTTGATTATTAAGCTAAATCGACTGCTTTAAAATTCCTGACTTAGTCTCTGTTTGATTCTTTTCTAATCCTTCCTGCTTTGGCTGGTTTAAGGCTAAAAGGGGGCTTTCACGCTATTATTTATAATACTTGACTAAATTACTAGGGTATTCCATAATCCGCACGAATACTGATCCTGTCGTGGTTTCTATACGTATGCAGGGTGAAGCGGCTGTCGGGACAGGCAGCAAATCAGTAGATCGGATTCTTTAGATAACACCGGCTCATGTCGGCTAGTTCGGAGATGGTGCCAGCATGCGATTAACAACGAAGGGGCGTTATGCCGTAACCGCTATGTTGGATCTGGCCCTTCATGCTGATGAAGGTACGGTGGCACTGGCTGATATTTCCGATCGCCAGGGTATTTCTCTGTCCTATCTGGAGCAGCTGTTCTCTCGTCTCCGTCGGGAAGATCTGGTCTGCAG
>NZ_JAHHPS010000560.1:0-1046 GCF_024606275.1 Endozoicomonas sp. SESOKO4
CTGGCGATTGCATTTTTCTTCATCATCCTCTGAGTCGCTATTGTATTCGTCATCTTCCTTATCATCCGGGTTGCTGCGTTCTCCAGTCAATTTTGTATACAGCCACTGTTTCAGTCGTGTTTCCTGATGTTGGAGCGCTTCAGCAGCAGGTAGCCCTTCTGATTTCCAGAGTCTGGTCATAATTTGCAATAGCAGATGATTGAGCGCCCCCCGGTAACGCACCCAGCCCAGCACTTTTTTTACAGGTTCATTTTTGGGCAAGCCCCGGCCATTATTCATGGACGAAAAAGCACGGAACAACTTCATATTGAACTGGTCATCCCTGTGTTTCCATTCCGGCCAGTTCAGCACCTCTTTCACTTTCTCATGTTTGAGCATGCCTCTGGCATTATTCATGGACGAGAATGCGCGGAACAGCTCCATATTGAACTCGTCCCCCTTGTCTTTCCATTCCGGCCAGCCCAGCACTTCTTTCATGTCCTCATGCTTGAACGTGCCCTGGCCATGATTCATGGAAGAGAAGGCGCGGAACAGCTCCATATTGAACTCGCCATCCTTGTCTTTCCATTCCGGCCAGTTCAGCACCTCTTTGACTCTCTTGTGTTTGAGTATGCCTTTGGCATGATTCACGGACGAAAAGGCGCGGAGCAGTTCCATATTGAACTCGTCATCCTTGTTTTTCCATTCCGGCCAGCCCAGCACCTCTCTCACTTGCTCACATTTGAGCATGCCTTTGCAATGATTCATAGACGAGAATGCTCGGAACAGCTCCATACTGAACTCGCCATCCTTGTCTTTCCATCCAGGCCAGTTCAGCATCTCTTTCACTTTCTCATGTTTGGGCAAGCCCTGGCCATGATTCATAGACGAGAAAGCACGGAACAACTTCATATTGAACTCGCCATCCTTGTTTTTCCATTCCGACCAGGCAAGCACCTCTTTCACTTCCTCATGTTTGAGCATGCCTGTGCCAGTATTTATGGATGAGAAAGAGCGGAACAGCTCCATACTGAACTCGCCATCCTTGTCTTTCCATTCCGGCCAGC
>NZ_JAHHPS010000561.1:0-43582 GCF_024606275.1 Endozoicomonas sp. SESOKO4
AAAACCTGTGACTTACCCATGGTCGGGGAGGATGGTCAGCAGCAACCATGCGGGAAGGTCTGCAAAAATATGAGAGCCCTGAGAGATCATAAACGCAGAAGCCACAGCGGGCCCCAAACCTGTGACGTACCCGTGGTTGGGATGGATGGTCAACAGCAGCCATGCGGGAAGGCTTGCAGAAATGCCTGCGCCTTGACTGATCACAAAAGCAAATTCCACAGCGGAGAGCGAACCTGTGACGTGGAAGTGGATGGGGAGGATGGACAACAGCGGCCATGCGGGACGGTATGCAGGAATGCTAATACCCTCAAACATCATAAAAAAAGAGTTCACCGTGAGCAAAAAACCTGTGAAGTGATGGTGTTTGGAGAGGATTGTCAGCAACAGCCATGTGGGATGGTTTGCAAGAATGTTGAAGCCCTGTTGGCACACAAATGTAAATACCACACTGATCAAAAAACCTGTGATCTGATGGAGTTCGGTGAAGATGGCCAGCTGCGACGATGCGGAAAGGTCTGTAAGAATCTCAAAGCCCTGTGGGATCACAAAAGTGGATACCACAGCGGGCACAAAACCTGTAACGTGATGGTAGTCGGGAAGGGCGGACAAAAGCGGCCATGTGGAGCCGCCTGCAGAAATGCTCGCAACCTGACGTATCACAAAAGAAAAATCCACAGTGGGCAGAAAATCTGCGACACAACAGTGGTCGGGGATGATGGCCAGCGGCTACCATGCGGCTTTGTCTGCAAGAATTCTCTATACCTGTTGGATCACAAAGCCAGATACCACAGTGGACAACAAATTTGTCACGTGCCCGTAGTCGGGCAGGATGGTCAGACGCGGCCATGCGAGATGACCTGCGATAGTGTTGTGGCCTTGTCGGTTCACAAAAGAAGATATCATTCCGGTCCACAAACCTGTCAGGAGACAGTGGTCGGGAAGGATGGCCAGCTGCAGCCATGCGGCAAGGGCTGTAAGAACGCTCAGGCCCTAACGGACCACAAAAGAAGACATCGAAAACGTAAGCCTGTCGATTTGGAACAGGGCGATCACTTCAGTCCTTGATCTGACGCCGACTACTTCACGTGCTTTTCTTGATCTATCCTTCCTCACTGTCAAACAGAAAACAAGGATAGAATTAATAAACACATACTCTTTGAGACACTGCTGTTGCTACTGTCGTTGTTTCTCGTCAGCCAGGCCAAAGCGCTGTCAAGACATTTTATTATCGAGCTTCAAAAGGATGAAGGTTCTCCAAAACAGGTCTTTTTTGTAAAAGGTGACTGGCATTCATTGACGGGCAACCCGTCAGAGATTAACGACAACAACTGCTACATAGGATCAACTTCGCCATCGGATAAAAAGCGATACAGACCATACAGTTACGGGATGAAAACGTCCCTGATTGAGTCGCTTTTGTGGCAATGGCTCTACGCCCTCCACCTGCTGGTTGGTTACGAACTGGCTCTGAACAGCAAAGACTCTCTTCTAAGCTCGCCCTCTCATTCATGGGTACCTTTAGAAGTGGCTGTTGTTGTCGGTTGGTTTTTAAAAAACTATTGGAGCCCCGATTCATCACTGTTTAATCCGATTGAACAGCAAGAGAATAAATTTATATTGAGACTGCGGGGTAATACGTTTCCGATTACCACTATGATGCCTGGCTCTGGAGATAACCCATCACAATGCCCGCCATCAGAATCATCCAGCCAGCAAGCCACTGAAACCACCCGCCCACCTATAGGCTATTTTCCTGGCCTTCTTCATTTTGACTGTGGCGGCGGCAACGGAGGCCCTCAAAAACTTCTGCATACTTTGGGTTTAAATTGTTTCGTTTTTCCCTGTTATGGCGTTTGTCAATTCCTGCCATCAGGAGCAACACCCCCACAAAATTCCTGCCCTCACACGAAAACTGATCACTGCCTTAGTTGCATAGACGATTTTGATCCTAAAAACGCCACACAATCAATGACTGTAGGGCTCGCCTGTAGCACTGACTCCGACAGTCCGCTCTATGATGATGTGCAAATGCCCGGGAATTTTCCTTTTAGCCCTGATCATCTGGTCGATGGGATGCTCAGTCTGCGTGGTCATAGTCTGCCAGAAGAAAACGGGATTTTCCGTACGATTGCCGATTTCACAGGCTCAATGGGATCCTTATCTTCGAGTTGCCTCCCTTCGGGAGGGGCTACGCAATGCCAACAAACTCTATCAGATCGCAAAAAAAAATACGACAGAGAACAAGTAAATTGTGACGTGACCGTGTTCGGGAGTACGGCCAGCAGCAGCCCTGCGGAAGAGTCTACATGAATGCTAATCGCCTGACAGCTCACAAAAACAGATACCACAGCGGGCAACGAACCTGTGACATAACCGTAGTCGGGAGGGATGGCCGGCTGAGGCCCTGCGGGAAGGCTTTCAAGAATGTTCACCGCCTGTCATATCACAAAAGCAGCTACCACTGCGGACAACAAAACTGTGACGTAACTGAAGTCGGGGAGGATGGCCAGTCGCGGTTATGCGGTAAGGCCTACAGGAGTGCCCGAGCCCTGAGTGATCACAAAAGAAGAAGCCATAGTGGGCCAAAAAGCTGTAAAATAACAGTGTTCACTGAGGATGGCCAGCTGCGGCCATGCGGAAAGGTCTGCAAAAATAATATAACCCTGTCAGTTCACAAAATCAGAGACCACACCGGGCAGCAAAACTGTGACATGACCGTAGTTGGTTTGGATGGCCAGCCACAGCCATGCGGGAGAGTCTGTAAGAATACTCAAGTCCTTTTGAATCACAAAAGAATGCATCGAAAACCCAAGCCCGTTGATTCTAACCGGAACGACTTCCTCAGTCCTTGATCAGACACCTGCCCTTTAACGAGGTTTTCTTGATCTATCCTTCTTCTCTGTCAACCAGAATGCAGGGATAGAATTATTAAACACTCACTCTTTGCGGCACTGCTGTTACTACAGTTGTTTCCTGGCACCTGTCAGGCCGAAGCATTGATAAGACATTTTATTTTCGAGCTTCAACAGGGTGCAGCTTATCCAGAACAGAATGTTTCTATAAAATCAGGCCGACCTACATTAGCGGGCAAGTCGTCAGACAATACTGGCACTACAGACTACGCAGGATCAACTTCGCGGAATGATGACAAACGCCAAAGGCCCCGAGGTTACGGAGTAAAAACGACAATCATTGAGTCGATTTCATGGCAATGGCTTTATGCCATTCATCTTCTGGTTGCTTACGAACTGATCCTGACCAACAAAGATGCCCCTGTATGCCTCACCCCTTGTTTATGGTTACCTTCAGAAGCAGTTTTTGCTGTCGCCTGGCTTTTAAAAAGCCATTGGAACCCGGATTCACCGCTGTTCAACCTGATTGAACAACTGAAGCCAACTTCTACGCTACGGGGGGGGCGTCCACTTGCGATCACCATTATGATAACTGGCTCCGGAGATAACCCACCGCAATATCCGTCATCAGAATCATCCGGCCAGCAAGCCCTGACAGCCACCAGTCACACTGTAGGCTCTTCTGCTCATCTTCCGTGTTTTGACTCTGGCCATGGTAAAGGAAGTCCTCAGCAACACTCACACACTTTAGGTTTAAATTGTTTCGTTCACCCCTGCCATGGCGTTTGTCAATTCCGGCCATCAGGAGCAACACCCTTACATAATTTGTATCCTCTCTCGGTGAAAGAACACAGCCTCAGTTGCATAGACTATTTTGATTCTGGAATCACTACGCACTCAATGAGCGCAGCGCTGACCTATATCGACGACCCTCACGAGCCGCTCAATGATGATGTACCAATGCCCGGGAATTTGTCTGTCAATGCTGATGACCAGATTATAATCGTTGGGTTACTCAGTCTGGGCGGCTACAGTCTTGCAGAAGGTAACGGGATTTCATCTTCGGGTTGTTTTTCGTCAGGAGCGGTTACCCATTTGCAACAAGCCCTGTCAGATCACAAAAAAAAATACGGCATTGAACAAAAAATTTGTATTGTTACCGTGATCGGGAAGGATGGCCAGCCGAGGCCATGTGGCACAGTCTGCAAGAGCGCTCAATCTCTGTCGTCTCACAAAAGTAGAATTCATACCGGGCAAAGAAACTGTGACGCGACCGTGATTGGGGAGAGTGGTCAGCAGCGCCCATGCGGAAAGGTCTGCAGTAATGCTCAAGCCCTGTTAGATCATAAAAGGAGACATCATAGTGGGAAAAAAACCTGTTATACAATCACTGTCGGGGAGGATGGTCAGCAGCGAACATGTGGCAAGGTCTACAAAAGTATTAAAGCTCTGACAGATCACAGAAGCCGATTCCACAGCGGGCGTCAAACCTGTGGCGTGACTGTGGTCGGGGAAAATGGTCAGCAGCGGCCGTGCGGGACTGTCTGCAAGAATGCACAATGCCTGTTATCTCATAAAAAAAGATATCACACCGGGCAACAAACCTGTGATGTGGCAGTGGTCGGGGAGGATAGCCAACAGAGAGCATGCGGGGAGATCTGCAAGAGTTCCAAAAGCCTGATGGATCACAAAAGAAGATACCACACCGGGCAAAAAACCTGTGAAGTGGAAGTGGTTGGGGAGGATGGCCAGCAATGGCCATGTGGGAAAATCTGTAGGAGTGCTCAAGCACTATCGGATCACAAAAGCAAAGTCCATAGTGGGCAGCAAACTTGTGTCGCGACTGTAGTTGATGAGAATGGTCAGCCGCGGCCATGCGGGAAAGTATGCAAGAATGCCCAACGCCTGTCTTATCACAAAAGCAAAGATCATAGCAGGCAAAAAAACTGTAATGTGACCATAGTCGGGGAGGATGGCCGACAGTACCGATGCGGAAAAGTCTGCAATAATGCCAGAGCCCTGCTGGACCACAAAAGAATGCATCGAAAACGTAAGCCTGCTGATGTGGATCAGAAAGGATGAGTTTATTCCCGTTGTCGCCTTTGGTTTTTAACAGAGAGTTTTTAACAGAAGATTTTTGGCGTAAAAACACAGTTATTTTCTTGATCTATCCTTCCTATCTGTAAACCAGGATACAAGGATAGAATTATTAAACACTCACTCTTCGCAGTACTGCAGTTGCTACTGTTGTTGTCTGTCGCCTGTCAGGCCGGAGCGTTGACAAGAAGTTTTATTGTTGGGCCTGGACAGGATGCAGTCTTTCCAAACCAGAGTTTTTCTATAAAGCGTGGTCGGCATACATTGTCGCAAAGCCCGTCAGTCACTGCTGACAAAAACGGCTGTGTAAGACTTGACTTATCATCTGATAGCAAGCGACACAAACCTGTTATTTACGGAATAAGAACCATCACTATTGAATCGATTTCGAGGCAACCGCTTTACGCCACTCATCTGTGGATGGATCACGAAATGATTCTGACCACCAAAAACGCTCATCTGGGCGCCAAACCAGATTCGTGGTTACCTTTTGAAGTGGTTATCACTGTCAGTTGGCTTTTAAAAAGCTATTGGAACCCCGATTCAGTGCTGTTTAAGCCGATTGAGCAACAGAAGGCAATATCTTTGCTGAAGGGAGAGTATGCGTTTGCGACTTCCATTATGACTTATGGCTCTGGTGACAACCCATCTCAATACTCGCCATTAGAATTACCCAGCCAGCAAGTCTTGGCAGCTACCAGCCACCCTAAAGGCTCTCTCGCTCACCTCCTGTATTCTGAGTATGGCGGTGGTAACAGAGACCCTCATCAATACTTGCACAGTTTAGGTTTAAATTGTTTCGTCCATCCGTGTTATGGCGTTTGTCAATTCCGGTTATCAGGATCCCTAAAAAGCTCATACCCAGACACGACGAATGAACACGGCTTTAGTTGTATAAACTATTTTGATCCTGCAAACGCTACACAATCAACGAGTACCGGGCTCATCTGTACCTCTGCCTCTGACCGGGCACCCAATGATAATGTGCAAATACCCGTGGATTTGTCTGTCACGGCTGATGACCAGATTATAATCGATGGGTTACTCAGTTTAGCTGGTCATAGTTTTCCAGAAGGAAACGGGATTTCCATCACGCTTACCCATTCCACACGCCCAATGAGGAACTCAGCTTTGAATTGTCTCCCTTCCGAAGGTGCTACCCATTGTCAAAAAGCCCTGTCAAATGACAAAAAAAAATACGACACTAAGCATGAAGTCTGTGTCGTGACCGTGATCGGCAAGGATGGCAGACAGCGGCCATGCGGGAAGGTTTTCAAGGGTGCCAGTTACCTGTCTTCGCACAAAAGGAGAAACCACACCGGGCAAAAAACCTGTGACGTGACCGTGTTCGAAGAGGCTGGCCAGCGGCGGCCATGCGGAAAGGTTTTCGGTAATGCTAACGCCCTGTCGGATCACAAAAGCAGGGCTCACGGTCGGCAAAAAATCTGTGGGGTAACAGTGGTCGGGGAGAATGGCCAGCCGCGGCAGTGCGGGAGAGTTTGCAAGAATATTTATGCCCTGTCAAATCACAAAAGGAGAGAGCACACGGGGCAAAAAACCTGTGACGTGACCGTGGTTGGGGTGGATGGGCAGCTGCAGCCATGCGGGCTGGTCTGTAAGAATGCTAAATCCCTGGCAGACCACAAGAGAAGACATCGAAAACGCAAAACTGTTGGTGCGAATCAGTACGATGTCCCCAAACCTTGATTTGACACCCGCCCTTTCATTTCTTTGATCTATCCTTCCTGTCTGTATACCAGAAAGCAAGAATAGAATTATTAAACACTCACTCTTTGTGGCACTGCCGCTGTTGTTGATATTGTCGTCTTTTGCCTGTCAGGCTGAAGCGTTGACAAGGCTTTTTATTGTCGAGTTCGGACAGAAGGCAGGTTTTTTAAACCAGAGCTGTTTTATAAAGCGTGACCAGCATCTATGTTCAGACATTGCCGACACAAGGGACTATGCGGTATTGGATTCGCCACCTGACGAAAAACCACTCTGGCCCGGAGGTTATAGGGTAAAAACGGCCCTTATTGAATCGATATCATGGCAATGGCTTTACGTCACTGATCTTCTGGTTGCTTACGAATTGATCCCGACGACCAAAAATGCCCCTATATGTGTCAACCCATACTCATGGCTGTCTTTAGAGGTGGTTGTCGCTGTTGTCTGGCTTTCAACAAGCTATTGGAACCTCTGTACACCGCTGTTTAGCGCCATTGAACAACAAACCAAGAGTCAGGATAACTCGTTTGCGATCACCACTATGATGGTTGGCTCTGAACAAACCCCACAGCAGGGGCAGCCATCAAAAGCATGCAGCCAACATGCCTTAAAAGCCAACATCCACCCTGCAGGCTCTCGCAGCAGCCACCTGAATACTGAATGTGGCGACGGTAACAGATGCCCAAAAAAACAGCTGCATACTTTGGGTTTAAATTGTTTTGTTGATCATTGTTGTGGCGTTTGTCAATGGCGACAATCATCCGATAGCAGTGGGGTTGATGGTTGGTCGCTGAATTTAAAAGAAAGTTTCACAAACCAAACAGAAGCAACCTCCGGACAAAGCCCATGCCCCCATTTGGCTTTTGGATACTGCCTGCTTTGCATGGGGGATCTTGATCCGGAAAACGCTAAACACTCTCGACATAAACCGCTTTTCGAAAGATGGGTTGATTTCTCTCGTATACCACTTCGATGCGACTTTGACCAACCACCACAGAGTCTTTGCGAAAAATTCGGAAGTCCCATGACACTTAACCTTAGAGAGACAGAACAAACAGTCACTGACTTATCTCAATTGTGTCAGACCCAGCCTCAACTTTCACAGTCAGGTACACCACAATTCACAGACTACCGAGGACAAAAAACCTGTCACGTAAAAGTAATCGGGGAAAATGGCCAGAAGCGTTCATGCGGCGCGATGTTCAGACATACTAAAGCCCTGTCGGATCACAAAAGTCTATGCCACAGCTGGCGACAAATCTGTGACGTGACTGTGGTCGGGGAGGATGGTCAGCCACGCTTATGCGGGATGATCTACAGAAGTACTTGCGCCCTCAATGATCACAAAAGCAAATTCCACAGGGGGCAACAGACCTGTGGCGCGATCGTGGTCGGGGAAGATGGCCGACAGCAGCAATGCGGGAGGGTCTGCAAGAACAGTAATTCCCTGTCGTACCACAAAAGAAGAGATCACAGCGGGCAAAAAACCTGCAACGTAACAGTAGTCAGGGAAGACGGCCAGCATTGGCCATGCAGAAAAGTCTGCAAAAATGCTGCATCTCTGTCAGCTCACAAAAGCAAATGTCACAGTGGGCAGAGAAGCTGTGATGTAACCATGATCGGGGCCAATGGCCAACAGCGCCGATGTGGGACAGTCTTCAAGAATGTTCATGCTCTATCGAATCACAAAATCAGAGTACACACAGATAAACAAGCCTGTGATGTGACCGTGATTGGGGAAGATGGTCTGCAACGGCCATGCGGGAGGATTTGTAAGAATGCTAAATCTATGTCGGAGCACAAGAGAAAACACCGAAAACGCAAGCCTGCTGATCTGGACCAGGAGGATGATCTCAGTCCCTGATCAGACGCCCGCCCTTTCACGGGGTGGTCCATCCTTCCTCTCTGTAAATTAAAATGCAAGGATAGAATTATTAAACGCTCACTCTTTGCGGCACTGTTGCTGATATTGTTGTTGTCTATCTTCAGCCAGGCAAAAGCGTTGACAAGGCGTTTTGTGGTTGAATTTGGACAGAAGAGCGATTTTCCAAACCAGAGCTTTTCTATAAAGCGTGCCCCGCACACCTTTTCAGACATTGCTGACACAAACGGCTATGCAGGATCAGATTCTCTTGCTGATAAAAAACGACACAGTGTTTGCAATTATGGAGTAAAAACGACCATCATCGAGTCGAGTTCGTGGCAATGGCTCTATGCTACTCATCTGTTGGTTGGTTACGAATTTATCCCGACTACGAAAGATACTCCTTTTGGCTCTCTCTTATATTCATGGCTACCTGTAGAAGTGGTTGCCGTTGTTGCCCGGCTTTTAAAAAGCTATTGGAAGCCCAATTCACCACTGTTTTTTTCGATTGAACCACAAAAGGTAACCTCTATGCTGACAAAGAGGGGTTACCCGTTTGCGATCACCACTATGATGCATGGTTCTGGAGGTAGCTCATTACAATATCCAACATCACAATCATCCGGCCACCAAGCTTCGGCAGCCACCACCCACTCCTCAAGCTCTTTCACCAGCCTCCTTTATTCTGATTCCGGCAGTGGTAACGGAGACACTGAACAATACTCACACACTTTAGGTTTAAATTGTTTCATCCATCCCTGTTATGGCGTCTGTCAATTGCGACCATCAGGAGCAACATCCAGACAAAGCTCACGTTCTCATTCGGTGAATGAACACTGCCTTAGCTCCATAAACCATTTTGATTTTGGAAATGCTACACACTCAATGAGTGCGGAGCCCGCCTGTGCCAATGCCCTTGAAGGGAGATTTAATGATGATGTACAAGTGCCCGGGAAGTTGTCTGCCAACGCTGATGACTGGGTTATAATCGATGGGTTACTCAGTCTGAGCAATCATTGTCTTCCGGAAGAAAACGGGATTTCCTGTACGGCTCCCAATCTCACAGACCCAACGGAGACTCCATTTTCGGGTTGCCTTCCTTCCGGAGGGGCCGCCCATCACCAACAAGCTCTGACGAATCAAAGAGACTACATCGCACAAAAAACCTGTGACATGACTGTGGTTGGGAAGGATGGTCAGCAGCAATCATGTGGGAAAGTCTGCAGAAGTATTAAAGCCCTGTCAGATCACAAAGGCAAAATCCACAGCGGGCAGCAAACCTGTGGCGTGACCATAGTCAGGGAGGATAGTCAACAGCAGCCATGCGGGACTGTCTGCAAGAATGTTCAAGCCTTGTTGAATCACAAGAGAATCGCACACAGCGGGCAACAAACCTGTGAAGTAAAAGTAGTCGCAGAGAATGGCCAGCTGCTGCCATGCGGGAAGGTCTGCAAGAATACTATTGCTCTGGTAAGTCACAGAAGAAGAACCCATAGCGGACAACGAGTTTGTGGTGTCACCCTGGTCGGAGAGGGTGGCCGGAAGCGGCCATGTGGGTGGGTCTGTCAGAGTGCTCAGGCTTTGTCACAGCACAAAAGCGGATACCACTCCGGGCAGAAAACCTGTAACGCGATGGTGGTTGGAGAAAATGGCCAGCAGCGGCCATGCGGAACCTTCTGCAGGAACGCCCGCGCCCTGTTGAATCACAAGAGAAGATGCCACACCGGGAAAAAAGTCTGTGACGTGACCGTAGTCGGGGAGGATGGCCAGCCGTGGCCGTGCGGGAAACTTTCCAAGAATGCCTTAGCTCTGTCGGTTCACAAAAGCAAAGCCCATTCCGGGCAAAAAACTTGTGAAGTGACCATGGTCGGGGAGGATGGCCAGCTGCGACCCTGCGGGAAGTTATGCAAAAATGCCGGAAGCCTGACAGATCATAAAAGAAGACACCATAGCGAGCCACAAACCTGTGAAATGACTGTGGTCGCTGAGGATGGTCAGTCGCGACCGTGCGGGAAGGCCTGCATAAGTGCTCGCGCTCTCTCGAGTCACAAAAGAGTAGAGCACACCGTGCAACAAGCCTGTGATGAGATCGTGATTGGGGAAGATGGTCAGCAACGGCCATGCGGCAGGATTTGCAAGAATGCTGAATCTGTGTCGGAGCACAAGAGAAAACACCGGAAACGCAAGCCTGCTGATTTGAACCAGAGCGATGACCCCGGTCCCTGATTTGACAACTGCCTTTTCATTTTCTTGATCTATCCTTTCTTTCTAGACCGGAAGGCAGGGATAGAATTATTAAATATTCACTCTTTGCGTTATCGCTTGGGCTACTGTCGTTCTCTATTGTCTGCCAGACCGAAGCGTTGACAAAACGTTTTGTTGTTGAACTTGGGCAGAAAACAGGTTTTTCAAACCAGAGCATTTCTATGATGCATGACCTGCATAATTTTTCAGACATTGCCGACAAAAACGGCTACGCAGGATCAGATTCAAAACCCGATAAAAAACGACAAAGGATTAACAGTCACAGAGCAAAATCGAACATCATTGAATCGATTTCGTGGCAGTGGCTTTATGCCACTCACCTACCGGTTGCCTATGAACTGATCCTTACCACCAAAGATGCTCCTATGAGCATCACCCTTTATTCATGGCTACCTGTAGAAGTGGTTATCGTTGTCGCCTGGATTTTAAAAAGCTATTTGAGTTCCGATTCACCGCTGTTTAACCCGATTGAAGAACAAGAGGCAACCTCTGTGTTGACAGAGGGGAGGCACTCCTTTGCGGCCATCACTATGATGATTGGCGCGGGACACAACCAACAACCAAACCTGTCATCAGAGTCATCCAGCCAGCCAGCCCCGGAGACAACTACCCACCGCTCAGGCTTTTCCATGAGCTACTTAAATACTGACTATGGTGATGGCAACAGAGGCCCTCAAAAACACCTGCATACTCTGGGTCTGAATTGTTTTGTCTATCCCTGTCGTGGCGTTTGTATACTCCGAACATCACCCGTTAGCACGGAGGCTATTGAATTGTCGCTGAATTCGGGGGAAAGTTCGACAAGCCAAACAGAAGCTGAATCCGGACAAAGCTCATGTCCCCACTCAGCTGTTGGACGCTGCCTTCGTTGCATAGGCCATTTTGATCCTGAGAACGCTGCAGATTCCCAAAAAGAACTGCTTTTCGAGTCATGGACTGATCTCCCCCCCCCTTCAAGAACTTTGGGATTCTGATCAACTATTACTGAATCTTTCCGAAGCAATCGGAATCGCCGTAATGCTTAACCATACAGAAACACAACAAACAGACAATGAATCATCCCAACTGAGTCAGAGCCAGCCTCATCTTTCACAGTCAGGCGCAATGCAAGCAACAGACAACATCGAACAATGCGTCTGGGAGACGGGAGAAGACTGGGAGGATGGCCAGTGGCGGCTTTGCAGGGGGGGAGGCAAGAGTACTCAAGGTCTGTCAGATGACAAACAAAGAGACCACAGCAGACCAAAAACCTGTGACGTGATCATAGTCGGGAAAGATGGCCAGCAGCGGCCATGTGGCATGGTCTATAAGCACGCTCAATCGCTGTCGTCACATAAAAACAGATACCACACTGAGCAAAAAAACTGTGATGTGACTGTAATCGGAAAGGATGGCCTGCCGCGACCATGCGGCAGGACCTATAAGAATCTTCAATCGCTGTCGTCACACAAAAACAGATACCACAGTGGGCAAAAAAACTGTGATGTAACCGTGATCGGAAAGGATGGCCAGCCGCGACCGTGCGGGGTGCTCTGCCGGAATAGTAACGCCCTGTGGGGGCACAAAACAAGAGCCCACACCAGGCAACAAACCTGTGTCGTGACCATGATCGGGGAGGATGGCCAGCAGCGGCCGTGTGGGGCGGTCTGCAGGAATTTTGTAGCCTTGTGGAATCACAAGAGAAACGTCCACAGCGGGAAAAAAAACTGTGACGTAGCTGTGGTCGGGGAGGATGGACAACAGCGGCCATGCGGGAAGGTCTGCAAGAATGTTAATTCCTTGTTGCACCATAAACTAAAAGACCACACCGGGGAAAAAAAATGTCAGGTCACAGTGGTCGGGGAAGGTGGCCGACAGCGGCCATGCGGGAAGGTTTGTAGCAATGCTGCAGTTCTGTCGGCTCACAGAGCCCAATGTCACAACGGGCAAAAAACCTGTGACGTAACAGTGGTGGGGGAGGATGGCCAGCAGCGGCCATGCGGAAAGGTTTGCAAGAATATTCATGTCCTGTGGAATCACAAAAGCAGAAAGCACACCGGGCAGCAGGTCTGTGATGCGACCGTGATCGGGGAGGATGGTCAAAAACGGCCCTGCGGGATGATTTATAAGAATGCTAAATCCCTGTGGGATCACAAGAAAATACATCGAAAACGCAAGCCTGCTGATTTGGACCAGATCGATGACATCAGTCCCTGATCTGACATCCGCCCTTTCTCGAGGTTTTCTTGATCTATCCTTCCTCTCTGTGAACCAGAAAGCAAGGATGGAATTATTAAACACTCACTCATTGCGGCACTGCTGGTATTTTTGTTGTCTGCTGTTTGCCAGGCCGAAACGTTGACAGAACCTTTTATTGTTGAGTTTGGAGAGAAAACAGGTTTTCCAAACCAGAGCTTTTCTATGAAGCGTCACCTGAATACATTTTCAGACATGGCCGACGCAAACGGCTATGCAGGACCGGGCTCGCTGTTTGATAACAAACGATCCGGGATTGGCCGTTATGGAGCAAAAATATCTATCATTGAATCGACTTCATGGCAGTGGCCATATGCCACTTGCCTGCTGGCCGCTTTTGAATTGATCCTGATCGCCAAGAATGTTCCTATAAGCGCCATCCCTTATTCGAGCCCGGATTCAACACTGTTTAACCCTATTGAACAGCAGGAAGTAACATCTATGCTGACACAGGGGGATCGCTCACTTGCGGCCATCATCAGGATGTTTGGCTCTGAACATAGGCAACAACAAGGCCAGCCTTCAGAATCATCCGTTCAGGAAAAAACAGAAGCTTCCTCTCATCAAACAGGCTCTCTCACCAGTCCACTGAATGTTGACTATAGCGACGGTAACGGAGGCCCTCAAAAAAAATCGCATACTTTAGGCTTAAATTGTTTCGCCTATCCTTGCAGTGGCATTTGTCAATTCCGGCCACCATCCGATAGCGGAGAACGATCTGAAAGGCCGGTGAATTCTGAAGAAAATTCGACCATCCAGACAGAAGCAACATCCGGACAAAGCTCATGCTCTCATTTGGCTTATGGGTGCTGCCTTCGTTGCATGGTGTATTGTGATCCTCCAAGCACCACAAATTTACTGCAAAACCCGCCTTTCGAAACATGGTTTGATCTCTCTTCCATGCAATCCCCATACGTCACTGATCAAATATTTCAGAGTCTTTTCGAAGAAATCGGAATTTCCATATTGCTTGACCATTCAGAAACACAACAAACCACAGCTGAATCATCCCAATCGAGTCAGAGCCAGGCTCACCTTTCACAGTCCGGCGCAATACAGGCCAAAGATAACTGCCAACAAATCTGTGACGAGACACTAGTCGGGGAGGATGGCCGGGAGTGGGAGTGCGGGGCGGTGTGCAAGAATGCCCGAGGTATGTCGTGTCATAAAAGAAGATTCCACAGCGGGCCACAAACCTGTGACGTACTCGTGATCGATGAGGGTGGCCAGACGAGGCCATGCGGGAGGGGCTGTGAGAATGCTAATGCCCTGTCGTATCACAAAAAAAGAGACCACAACGAGCAACAAATCTGTGACGTGGATGTGGTCAGAGAGGACGGTAAAAAGCAGAGATGCGGGATGGTCTGCAAAAATGCTCTATCTCTGTCATCTCACAAAAAAGTAGTCCACAGCGGGCAACAAACCTGTGACGAGACTCTGGTCGGGGACGATGGCCAGCCACGGCCATGCGGGCTTGTCTTCAAGAATAATCCATCTCTAAGGGTTCATAAAAGCAGATACCACACCGGGCAAAAAAACTGTGACATGACCGTAGTTGGAGAGGATGGCCAGCAGTGGCCCTGCGGGACAGTCTGCAAAAATGGTCGCGTCCTGGTGCAACACAAAAGCAAATTCCACGGTGAACAAAAAATATGTGACGTGTTAGGAGTCAGGGAAGATGGCCTGCAATGGGCATGTGGGGCGGCTTTCAAGAGCGCCCGCGCCCTGTCGGATCACAAAAGCGAATGCCACTCCGGGCAAGAAATCTGTGACGCCACCGTGATCGGGAAGGATGGCCAGCAACAACCATGTGGGACAGTCTGTAAGAATGTTATGGCGCTGTTGGAACATAAGACAAGACATCGAAAACGCAAGGTGGTTGATGTGAATCAGGAGTGATGACTTCTGCCCGGACTCAAAAGGTAAAGTGAATGAATTGCTGGATACAGCTGCTGAGCCGCAATATGTGTCCTGGAAATCCTATAAAAAAGTGCATATGGAGTATTGAAAAATCTGTTCTTTAGATCTGGGAATTCTGTTTGATTTTGTGCATGATTGTGCACTGGCCAAAAGCCATTGGAGGCTGCTAATTCGCCTTTAGTGGAAATGCCATCATCAATAGGTATGAAAAACACAGGCATTTTCCGATTAGATTGATCATACGGCATAGGATTACGTTTGCCGTGACTGGGGGAGACACCGCATGTTCGAGGCTAGTGCCGTATTTAAGCCTGAATTCATCCAGCAGAGTCCAGCCAAACTTTGGGAGGCTATTTCTCCACAATACAGCGTGGATGAGTCAGCCTTGCTGGCACAGCTGACCGGTTTGGCCAGGCCTGATCCGCAGCAGCTCGCTGCAGTGACCCGACGAGCCACCGACCTGGTCGAACAGGTTCGAGCCCGGGAAGATTCCACTCATATGATTGACTCCATGCTGTTGCAATACAGTCTGGATACCCGTGAAGGTATTCTGCTGATGTGCCTCGCAGAAGCCCTGATGAGAATTCCTGACTCGGAAACTGCGGATGCCCTGATTCGCGACAAGCTCAGTGTCGCTGAATGGGAAAAACATCTCAAACAAAGTGACTCACTATTGGTGAATGCTTCCACCTGGGGGCTGATGTTGACCGGTAAGGTGGTGACATTGGGCAAGTCTGAAGACGGCCGCCCGGCTAGCGTGATTGGTCGATTGGTTAAAAAAATGGGTGAGCCCGTGATTCGTCAGGCTGTGAATCAGGCGATGAAAATTATGGGTGAGCATTTTGTACTGGGTCGCACGATTTCAGAAGCGCTTAAGAATGGTCGAAAGCCAAGAGAGAAAGGCTACACCTATTCTTTTGATATGCTGGGTGAAGCGGCACTGACCGAAAAAGATGCACAGAAATATCTGGCTTCCTATATGGCGGCTGTCGAGTCCGTTGGCCTGGAACAGAGTATCGGTGATAAAGGCCTTCGTCCCACCGTTTCTATCAAACTGTCTGCCTTGCATCCCCGTTATGAAGTGGCCAATGAAGCCCGTGTTCTTAAAGAACTGTTTGGCAGTGTGCTGGGACTGATTCGAAGTGCCAGAAGTCTGAATGTGGGAATCACCATTGATGCCGAAGAGCAAGATCGCCTTGAGCTGTCACTGAAACTGTTCGAGAAGCTCTACCGTCATCCTGAATGCCGGGGGTGGGGTGGTTTTGGATTGGTTGTTCAGGCCTACGGTAAGAGAGCACTCCCCGTTCTTGCCTGGTTGGCTGCTCTGGCAAAAGAGCAGGGTGATGAAATTCCTGTGCGTTTGGTAAAAGGCGCCTACTGGGACAGTGAAATCAAACTGTGTCAGCAGTCAGGATATTCCGGCTACCCGGTTTATACTCGCAAAGAAGCAACAGACGTCGCTTATTTGGTGTGTGCACGTTTTCTGCTGAGTGAGCCTGTTAAAGGGACTATTTATCCCCAGTTTGCTACCCACAATGCTCATACTGTCGCCAGCATTCTGAGCATGGCTGAACACAAACAATATGAATTCCAGCGTCTGCACGGAATGGGCGATGCCCTCTATAACACAGTGCTGGATCAGGAAAAATCAGACGTTCGCATTTATGCACCCGTGGGTAGTCACAAAGATTTGCTGCCCTACCTCGTGCGCCGACTACTGGAAAATGGAGCTAACTCATCCTTTGTTCATCGTCTGGTGGATGCCAGGACGCCTGCGGTGGATCTGGTGCATCATCCTGTCAGTGTGCTTGAGAAACACAGCTCTCTGGCCAATGACCGAATTCCCTTACCTTCAGATATTTTTGGAGGGGACAGAGTCAATTCCATAGGTGTAAATATCGATATTGAGTCCCAATGGCAGCCTTTTTCGAAATCGGTTCAGAAGTTTATGAGCCAAACATGGCAGAAAGGCCCTGTGATTTCCGGTCAACAGGTTGAAACTGGAATAGCGGTAGATGTGCAGTGTCCTTATCAGCTCAGTGAGCTGGCTGGTCGTCTGTATTACGCCGGAGAAAAAGAAGTGGATCAGGCTATTTCAGTGGCTCACAAGGCGTTTGACAGCTGGAATCAGACGCCAGTAGAAACTCGTGCCCAGAGCCTTGAAAAGCTGGCAGGTCTGTTGGAAGCCAATCTTGAAGAGCTGGTGGCACTCTGTCACAAAGAAGCCGGCAAGACGATTCACGACAGTCTCGATGAAGTGCGAGAGGCGGTTGACTTCTGTCGTTATTATGCCAACCAGGCTCGTGAGAAATTCTCTGCACCTCAGGTTATGCCCGGGCCTACCGGCGAATCTAATGAGCTTTATCTGACCGGTCGTGGTGTATTCCTTTGCATCAGTCCCTGGAACTTCCCTCTGGCTATTTTCCTGGGGCAGGTTGTCGCGGCTCTGGCCTCTGGTAACACCGTTGTGGCTAAGCCCGCCGAGCAAACTACTCTCATTGCGGCACGTGCTGTTGAGATGATGCTGGAAGCCGGCGTGCCTGCCGATGTGATTCAATTGGTTCCGGGTGAAGGTAAGGATATTGGTCATCAGTTGACCACCGATCCCCGAATTGCTGGTGTCGCTTTCACCGGTTCAACCCAGACAGCGAGACTCATAAACCAGACTCTGGCTGCGCGTGAGGGCGCTATCATTCCACTGATCGCTGAGACCGGTGGTCAGAATGCCATGATCGTAGACTCCACTGCTCTGCCGGAGCAGGTCGTTAATGACGTTGTTCAGTCAGCTTTCGCCAGTGCCGGGCAGCGTTGTTCTGCTCTGCGGGTTCTCTACGTTCAGGATGATATTGCTGAACGTATTGAGGACTTGCTGGTCGGTGCGATGGCAGAACTGAAGGTGGGTAATCCAGCTCTGCACGAAACAGACCTTGGTCCTGTCATCAGCGAAGTTGCCCACACAGGACTGCAGGCTCATGTCGATCGCATGAAGCAGGAAGCACGGTTGATTGCTGAAGTGGATCTGGGCGCTGAGTGCAATCAAGGTTACTTTATTGCGCCGGTTGCCTTTGAAATTGAGAGCATCAGCCAACTGGAAAAGGAACAGTTTGGTCCGATTCTTCACGTGGTCCGCTATAAGGCTTCTGAACTGGATAAAGTGATTCAGGAAATTAACGGCACAGGTTACGGTTTGACTCTGGGGGTACACAGCCGCAACGAAGCGACTTCGTCTTACATTGAGCAGAGCCTCAAGGTAGGTAACGCTTACATAAACCGTAATCAGATTGGTGCAGTAGTTGGTGTTCAGCCATTTGGTGGGCAGGGACTCTCCGGCACAGGCCCAAAAGCCGGTGGACCTCACTATCTGTATCGCTTTGCTACTGAACGTACCCGCACTATCAATACAACGGCAGTCGGTGGTAACGCCACGCTGTTGTCTCTGGGGGCTGGTCACTGATCGTCTTTGCCTGCCCTTTATGGCTTTAGGGGCAGGGTTGTAGCCTTTACTCTTTTTCAGATGCTCTGAAAACAAAATCTTGCCTGTGTCTCTGTTGGGAGCGGATCAAATTTCTGTCTGACAGTACTCAGGACAAGTTATGCAGTATGGAGAAAAATAATGATTATAAATACCTTTGCGACAATTATGACGTTTGTCGTGTATCTGGGCATGATGCTGATGATAGGCCTCTGGGCCTGGAAGCGGACTTCAGACTCTGAAGATTACTTTCTGGGTGGACGCAGTTTGGGACCCTGGCCTGCTGCCCTGAGTGCAGGCGCTTCTGATATGAGTGGCTGGCTTCTGCTGGGTTTGCCGGGTTATGCCTTTGCATCAGGCGTTGAAGCCTTCTGGTTGGCCGGTGGCCTGCTGGTGGGTACCTGGTTGAACTGGTTACTGATGGCCCGTCGTCTGCGTGTCTACAGCGCAGCTTCCGGAAATGCCCTCACCCTGCCGGAATTCTTTACCAATCGCTTCCGTGATACTTCAAAGGTGCTGCAGGTAGTATCGGCGCTCTTTATCCTGCTGTTCTTCCTGTTCTACACAAGCTCCGGTCTGGTTGCCGGTGGCAAGTTGTTCGAAACAGTATTCGGCCTTGATTATAGCTGGGCGGTCATCATCGGAACGCTCTGTGTGATTTCTTATACCTTGTTCGGTGGCTTCCTGGCTGTTTCCTGGACAGATCTGGTTCAGGGCCTTTTGATGGCCGCGGCTATGGTGATCGTACCGGTTATTGCATTGCAAACCGGAAGCTCCGATGCGTCAGTGTTTGAGCAGCTGCGTGTTCATAACTCCGAACTGTTGAATCCATTTACCACGTCTGACGGCAATGCTCTCGGGTGGATGGCCATTATTTCTCTGGTCGCCTGGGGGTTGGGTTACTTTGGTCAGCCTCATATCCTGGCGCGTTTTGCCGGAATCCGTTCGGAACAGGATGTACCTACAGCCCGTCGTATAGCAGTGAGCTGGAGTGCTATCTCCATGCTAGGTGCCATTTTGGTGGGGCTGATCGGTTTGCTCTATATCAATGAAACAAATCAGTCTCTGGGTGATGGTGAAACGATCTTCATGGTATTGGTCAACGCACTGTTCCATCCGGTCGTCGCCGGCATTCTGCTCGCTGCTATTCTGGCTGCGATCATGAGTACCGCTGACTCTCAGCTATTGGTGTCTTCTTCTGCACTGGCAGAAGACTTTTACAAGGCAGTGATTCGCAAGAATGCTGAGCAGAAAGAGGTTTTGATGGTTGGTCGTTTGGCGGTAGTCCTCATCGCTCTGGTCGCCCTTGTTCTGGCTATGTCGCCTGACAGCTCCGTTCTGGGTCTGGTCTCATATGCCTGGGCTGGATTTGGTGCCGCATTCGGCCCCGCACTGATCATGAGTCTCTACTGGAAACGTATGAATCGCAACGGTGCTCTTGCGGGGATTATTGTTGGTGGTGTCACTGTTGTTTTGTGGAAACAAGTGTCCGGGGGTATCTTCGACCTCTACGAAATTGTGCCAGGCATTTTGTTTGCTCTCATTGCCATTGTTGTTGTCAGCCTGATGTCTTGCGAGCCTGAAGCGGAAATCGTGGATGAGTTTGATGGGGTAGAAAAAGCTCTGGCCTGAAGGCCATGAGTATTCCAGTGGCTGCGGTTTAAAGAGCAGTCACTGGATTACTGACGTACATCATTCTCAGCACTCACCCAGCCGTAAACTTTACCTGCCAGTAAGGCGCCAACAACAGGCGCTACCCAGAACAACCATAACTGGGCAGTTGCCCAATCACCGACAAATACTGCCACGCTGGTGCTTCGGGCCGGGTTAACCGAGGTGTTACTCACCGGAATGGTTATCAGGTGAATCAGGGTTAGACACAAGCCTATAGCGACTGGCGCAAAACCCGCGGGAGCGCGCTTATCGGTCGCTCCAAGAATGACCATAAGAAACATAAAGGTCATCACTACCTCAGCGATCAGCACCGCCACCATTGAGTAGCCGCCAGGGGAGTGGGCCCCATAGCCATTTGAAGCAAAACCATCCGATACATCAAAATCCGGTGCGCCTGAGGCAATGAAATACAATATTGCCGCACCGGCGATACCCCCAGCCACTTGTGCGATAATGTAGGGAACCAGTTCATTCAACGGGAATCTGCCACCGGACCATAAACCAAAGGATACGGCAGGGTTTAAATGGCTCCCGGAAACGTGGCCAATAGCGTACGCCATGGTCAGAACGGTTAAGCCAAATGCCAAAGAGACACCAGCAAAACCGATACCCAGTTCAGGAAAGCCAGCAGCCAGTACTGCACTGCCACAACCGCCTAATACCAACCAAAGCGTACCGAAAAACTCAGCCGCCAATTTGTTTGTTAAGCTCATCATATTTTCCTGATTAAAGCTAACAGCACACCAGTTGGAATCGCATCAACAGCGACTGTTAAGCCGACTTATAATACGAAGACAATGTATTGATTTTCGATACCTTCCCTCGCCTGATTCAATTTAGTCAGTAAAAGCCATTCTGTCCTGCAAATTATTAGGAAATGGTCGTTAGTTTGTTTTTTTGTTTAAACTTTTAGCGTGTTTTTTTGAATGTCTGTTCGAAAACTTTTCATTCGTTACAACTTTTTTGTTTTTTGCAAAGTTATGAATATGAATGCTTTTCATTTGGTTTTGTGAGTTCGATGTTCATTGTTTGGGTGCCGTTATTACTCAAGGGTTACCCGGTTAGCTTCTTCAAGACTGGTTATACCCTCCAGAACCTTTAACAATCCAGATTGGCGAAGGTTGTTAAACCCTTCTTTCTGGGCAATTTCGGCAATTTGAAGGGAGTTACCCTCTTCCATAATGATCTGCTGTAGAGCCGGTGTGATTTTTACGACTTCATAGATGCCTACACGGCCTTTGTAACCCTTGCTGCATTGATCACATCCCTTGGGCCCAAAAATTTTGGCACCCTCGATCTGCGCTTCTGTAAAGCCTTCTTCCAGCAACGTTTCTTTTGGGATCTCTTTTTGTTCCTTACAGTGACTGCATAAACGTCGAGCCAGACGCTGGGCAATGATCAGGCTGACAGAGGTAGCAATGTTGAAGGAAGGAACTCCCATATTTTGCAGGCGTGTCAGAGTTTCCGGAGCGCTGTTGGTGTGCAGTGTGGACATGACCATGTGACCGGTCTGGGCCGCTTTGATGGCAATGTTGGCCGTCTCAAGGTCTCTAATTTCCCCCACCATAATGATGTCGGGATCCTGACGAAGGAAGGCTCTCAGAGCCTGGGAGAAATCCATTCCCTGCTTTGGGTTAACGTTCACCTGGTTGATGCCCTCCAGATTGATTTCTACAGGGTCCTCGGCCGTGGAAATGTTTCTTTCCGGGGTGTTGAGTATATTAAGACCTGTGTAGAGAGAGACGGTCTTACCCGAACCGGTGGGGCCAGTGACCAGAATCATACCCTGGGGTTGGTGTAGGGCTTCCATGTACATTTCTTTCTGGGTTTCTTCATAACCCAGGGCATCAATACCCATTTGGGCACTGGAAGGATCAAGAATCCGCAGTACAATTTTTTCACCCCAAAGGGTGGGCAGGGTGTTAACCCGGAAGTCGATGGATTTGCTTTTGGACAGACGCATTTTAATACGGCCATCCTGAGGTTTACGTCGTTCTGAAATATCCATAGCGGACATTATTTTCAGACGGGATGCAATTCTGGGCGCCAGGCCTGAAGGGGGTTTGGCGGTTTCATGGAGAACACCGTCGGTTCGAAAGCGCACCCGATAGGTTTTTTCATAAGGTTCAAAGTGAAGGTCCGACGCACCTGTTTTGATGGCGGTTAGCAGCATTTTATTTACGAATTTTACGACAGGAGCATCGTCATCTTCTCCTCCTGCTACTTCCTCATCGGTATCTTCGACGGCACCGACTTCCAGCTCTTCAAGGTTACCAAACTCATCGTCATCTAAATTCGACAGGGCATCAAAACCACTATCCAGCAGTTGATCAATAAACTTGTCCAGTTTATCTTCTTCAACCATTACCGAATCCACCATGAGGCCGCTGCTGAACCGGATTTCGTCAATGGCTGTATGGTCACTGGGATCAATAACCCCGACAAACAACCTGGTACCCCGTTTTATCAGAGGGATAAGTTTGTGCTTGCGGATCAGCTTTTCCTGAATCAGGTTTTTTGGGACGTTTTCAGGGTCAAAGGCGTTAAGGTCCATGACTGGCATGCCAAATTCTTCCGCGGTAGCCACGGATATGTCTTTGGCGCTGAGCAGTTTTTCCCGGATCAGGTAACTGGACAGGGGCTGCTTTGTTTTAGTTGCCTGTGAAAGTGCTGAGCGGAGTGTCTTTTCATCAATTAGCTGGTCGACAACCAGTCGAGCAGCCAGTCCTGTCAGAGGTTTATCGACCATGCCTTGTCTATCCGTTTTATTGTTCTTGAGTATGTTCTCTGATTTCTACTATATCAGCACTAAGACAAGAGCATAAACAGGATATTTAGTAAAGTGTTGAAGCGGGCGCGTCGTTCCCGGGAAAGGAAGTCCGGTAACGACAAAGCCATTACCAGAGATAATGGCGTTGTCGACACTCTATAGAGGTCAGGTGTCAGCCTCTATTCAATGACCGGCAGGGTAAAGTGCAGAAGACGAGTTTGGGTTTCGACTTCGCCGTTGTTGTAGCTCACCAGCATGAAGGTTTTGTCCCCCTGTGCAGTATCAGGACCCAGTGCAATGGCTTCAAAATTGGCCTCATGAATATCGAAGTCTGGTTTGTCAGGCATCTGTCTCAGAGAATCAGGGTGGTTGCTGGCAAAGAGCAGTGTCTTGGACATAAAGTCTTTGGGTGTTTTCATAAATACTTTGTTCAATGCTTCGTCAACAAAGGTTTCATTGCCTTTGAAATTCTTGCCGCTGCTCAGATCGACCAGATAAACCTTGGTGATAAAGCTGGGCTGAGCACCCTGATAAGGCATTTCTGTTTTCTCAAGGAACAGAGCCTTTTTATCATTGAGAACCGCAATATCGCTGACGGTTCGAACAGGATCACTCTTTAGCTGTTTTCTGACAGTGGGGGTGACAACCAGAAGAGAGAAGTTGTAGAGCTTCTCTGACAGAGTTGAAACTACACCCCTGGCGGGAAGCTCATCACTGTTTGAGTATTGTCCGTGCATCAGCTCGTCACCACTGTACAGTCGTTCGGTAGTGAAGGTCACCACCCTGACAGGTGGGACATGTCCCTTGATAGCCCACTTGGTGGCATCCTGAACCAGAGGACCAGCGGCCGCAGCAACGTAAACGTTGCTATCGGGAATATGGTCGAGACTTTTCACACCAAGTCCCTGCTGAATACCACTGAAACCTTTATGTAAAGGAATCCAGTTGTTGTTTTCAAAATGTTTGGGCAGTCTTAATGCGCTATCCACCTGACCTGCTCTGGGATACGCATTCGTAAGCAGAAATTTTGATGACAGACCCACATCACAAAAGTGAACACCTTTTGAGAGTTGCAAAGGGATTTCCCTGAAGGTATGCAGGAAAGCAGCGGGAATCAGGTCAAGGATCGGCACGGAAAAAAATTCATGGGCATCATACCAGGCCTTCAGGAAACCATTGTTCCTGGTCTCAATGCTGGTTTCGTCACGATTGGCGTGTCGGTAACCGTAGCCTGCATAAGCGGGGATATCGATAGCCCTGTAATCAATAACGCCGGTAATGCCCCTTCTTTCACTCTGACTGGAGGCAATCAGCAGTTTGCCGTCCTGAGTCGCTGTGATGCTACTGGGGGAAATATGGCCATCCTTCAGCCAGAGGGGGTGGGTTCTGGCATACTTGCCCTCAGTGATTTGATACTCAGTAACATCATTGGGTGAGAATATGGAGTCACGAGGGTTCTGGCGATCCGGCTTGAGCCTGCTTAAATTGACCTCGTAATAGTGGGGTTTAGAGAAGACGCTCCATCCGTTAGTACCAGTGAAACCTGCCCCGGCATCTCCAGAAAGCAGGAACAGTCTCCCTGCTGAATCATTTCTGGTGGAAACGAAATGCGCACCGGTAATATGAGTGACCTTTCTCTGGGTGTCTGAGGGCATTATGTGGTTGCCCAAGTAACGGACGCCTTTATGAGGGGCCTCTTTACCTGTGGGTTCTTCTGACCAGCCGGTAGCCGAAAGAATGAAGCAAAGCGCTGAGCCAAGCAGGGCACTTCTTCTTTTCATCATTGATTACAACACCTGAAGTGAAACAACCCCATAAAGATAGCCACAATTTTTCATTGCAGGTGTATTTTTGACTGAAGTCGCTCCTAAAGTGCCGGAGGCAGGAAAGAAGTATTTTAAAATCTGAGAGCCAGGTTTGATGTGGTCTGTTTTAAGAAGTCTGGCTAACAGAACCTGTTGCTCTGTTGGTGGATTTTTCAGCGTTTTTGAAGTGTAGGAATGAGAACACCAAGCTCTGGAAAGTATACACTCCGGAAACCGGCTTCTGTAACTTTACGTTGGGGTCGATGTCACAGCAGTTGATAATGAATGGAGAGAATCAAGGTAACAGGCTTTTTGTCAGGGGGCGGTAAGGGTAGGGAGCGTTCTATGGCTTTCAGACTGCTGGCTTCAAACGCCTTTTTACCGTCCAGCACACTGGTCTTTCCCAATGTTCCGTCAGAGTTGATTTCAATTTTCATTTTTACTTCTCCTTCCAGTCGCCTTCTTTTGGCCTGATAGGGATAAACTTTGTAGCGATTGATCCGGTACTGAAGTTTAGCCACCCATTTCTGAAACTCATCTGGTTTTGTGTGCCCGGCTTCTGAGTTGATGAGTTCCTCAACAGGCTCTCCTGTTGTCTGCTGACTGACTGTGGAAGCTGGAGGTTCGGCAGGCCTTGCATCACTGTGTTTTTTTTCTTCGTGTTTGGTCGGTTCTTGCTGAATCTCTTTCTTTTCTGCTCTGGTTGTTATGACTTTCTTGTTTTCTGCTTTTTCAGCCTGCTCTGTTTGTTCAGTGATTTGAGTGTGCTCAGTGTTTTCTTTCTGAGAATCATGCTTTGTTAGTTCCGAGTCGTTTATCGCGTTTGTGCCGGTCAGGCTTTCTTCAATGGCAGGTGTGACAGAGCGGTGATGAGACACCAGTTGTATTTGAATACCCGGTGTTTTGGGAGCAGGCATCCGGATACTTCCGATAAAGCCCAAAAGCAAGGTGTGAAAGACCACTGACAGGGTCAGGGGGATGGCCAGGTGCCTGATGGTGGATTCCTGTTCCATGATTTGCAACCCACGGAGCATAGCAGATTAAACAGGAATTAAATAAGCAGTTATTAGAGAGAAGCCCTGACATGCTCAGGGCTTCTTCAGGATATCAAGCAAGCTTTACCGGGCTATGAAAATCCCCAGGCCCGGTATGACAAAAAAGGCCAGCAACAGATAAAGGAATGCATAAGAGCGATTTTTTACAGCCAGGTCTGACAACTTTTCCGCAGCGTAAAGAGGAATCTCACGCAGCCACTTGATGCCATAAATGAGGGCTACAGCAAACACGTTAAAGAACAAATGTACCAGGGCAATGGTCATGGCGTGCCCGGCTTCTGCACCGACAATGGCCGTTGCCGAAAGTAGGGCTGTGATGGTAGTACCGATGTTAGCACCCAGTGTAACAGGGTACATCTGACGAACGGTGAACACGCCACTGCCCACCAGGGGAACCATCAGGCTGGTGGTGGTAGAAGATGACTGAACCATGACGGTCATAACAGTACCGGAGGCAATACCGGAAACCGGACCACGACCAATAGACTTGTGCAGAACGTCCTTGGCACGACCGACCATAACTTTTTTCAAGAGCTTGCCCAGTCTCACTACTGAGCTGAAGATCAGAAAGATACCGAAGGCGATCATAGTCAGGCCACCCAGTGTGCTGTCCGGCAAAAGGCCTGCAAACTCTTTCACTATATTCACGGCCGGCTTGGTCAGAGGCTTGATAAAATTCAGGCCGCCCATGTCAATAGCAGAGCCACCTACCAGTAATGCGGCTACGTGTTGTGAAATATCTTTCAGGAAACCGGTCATCAATTCCAGAGGTAGCAGAATCAGAACCGCCAGATAGTTAAAGAAGTCGTGAACCGTCGAAGCAGCAAAGGCCCGTTTGAAGGACTTGTCGCAACCCATGTGACCCAGGCTGACCAGAGTATTGGTAATGGTGGTGCCGATATTGGCGCCCATAATCATGGGGATCGCCATTTCAACGGGCAGGCCCCCAGCTACGAGGCCAACGATAACAGAGGTCACCGTACTGGAAGATTGAACCAGGGCGGTGGCAAGGGTACCGGCAATCAGAGCCAGCATAGCATTGTTGGCAAAGCTGAACAGCTCGGCAGCAGCTTCTGCGCCGCCCACAGCCATTTTAAAACCAGAGCCCACTACGCTGACGGCAACCAGGAGAGCGTAGATCCAGAGGATAACTCTCATCCAGATGCGTCCATAGTGCCTGCTGGTGTATTTGTAGTCAGCTTTGGTGCTGGCTTGACTTGTTGCTTCAGACATTTTCTGCACCTTGGTGCTGTTTGGATAAAGGTGGTGGCGAAAATATAGGTGTTTTATTTCAAAAATATTACAGTTATGACTTTTTTTTGAAATATTTAAAGCAGACACCTGTCGATCAATGACAGGCAGTCAGGACAAAGACCGTCTAAAAACGACAGTCATCGTTTTCTGATGTATCTGAAAGCTCAACTCGTTCCACGCCAGAACCTACAGAGCCTTAAAGCGCGGAAACCTGAGTTTAGGGACAGCCCTCAGGGCAGGGAGCAATTACCCGAGAGGCTTGTCAAACATCTGTACTTTAACTGTTTCTCCTGCCTCAACACTTCCCTGGGAAGCAGGCAAAACGATGTAACAATTAGCCATGCTCATGGATCTGAGAATGCCCGACCCCTGACTGCCTGTTGTGACTACCTCGGCTTCTCCTTTCTCGTTGGTTGAGAGTATGCCCCTCTGGAATTCCAGGCGACCGGGATGTTTCTTGAGGGGGGTGAGACAGGTTGCTGGCAGTTCAGCAGCAGGAGCGGGTTTTGCTCCCATCATATGATGCAACGCGGGTGCTGCCAGCTGCTGGAAAGTCACCGTAGCGGAAACCGGATTGCCCGGTAGCCCAAAGAAGATACTGTTGGGAAGTTTACCAAAGGCAAACGGTTTGCCGGGTTTGATGGCCAGTCTCCAAAAGGAAGTATGGCCTATTTCATTGAGAATATCTTTGACAAAGTCGGCTTCACCCACGGATACCCCTCCGGAGGTAATAACCGCATCAGCCTGCTGATCAGCCTCCAGTAAAGCTTTGCAGATCTCCTCGCGGTCATCACGGAGTTTGCCAAGGTCAATCACTTCTGCTCCCAGGCGCTTGAGCATCGCAGATACTGCAAATCTGTTGCTGTCGTATATATTGCCCTGACCCAGTGTTTCACCGGGCAGTTTCAGCTCATCACCCGTTGAAAAGAGCGCTACTTTAATTTTGCGAACGACCGAAACTGTGGGGAGTCCCAATGAAGCCAGCAGCCCTACATCCTGAGCTTTGATGATGTGACCCTTTTCAAAAACCTGAGAGCCATGAAGAATATCTTCACCGGCACGGCGAATGTGATCACCTGAGCGGGAAGGGGGCTTGCGAAAAGCAATACCCTGTTCAGTTTTCTCGGTCTGCTCCTGCATGATGACGGTATCGGCACCTTCGGGAAGAGAGGCACCAGTCATGATTCTTATACAGTGAGCAGCGGGCAGAGTACCCTGATAAGGGTGTCCGGCCAGGGATTTTCCGGCCAGCGGCATTACAGAATGTTGTGCCAGGTCGCCGAAACGGAGTGCATACCCGTCCATGGCTGAATTATCGTGGGACGGAACGTTAACCGGCGAAATGATCGTGTCAGAAAGAACCCTGTCCAGGCAGTCAGCCAGAGCCACCGTTTCCGTTTCTGTGACGACCGGTGTTTCCGTCATCAGCTTCTCCAGCCCTTCATGCAGGGGCATCAGCCCCGGGGTAGTACAGCAGTCAGTCATTGAGAGATCTCCTCGTTACTGTTTTTGCAACGGCTTTTTTGAAACAAAAGCCGTAAATGAATTCAGCAATCTGCTCCGGGTCGTTGAGATCCTGCTGAGGGATCAGCTTTTCCAGCAGGGCTGTTTTACCCGAACCGTTGAATGCGGTCAGTCCGATAACAGCTCAGGGGAAGGATTGCAGTAGGGGGGCAGTATTTGCATTCCCGATCATTCATTGAGTGCGCAGAAGTCTATTGAAGTATCCGTTGCTACTCAATCACTCTTTCCGGGTTTTGATAGGGATTACGCAGTGTCATGGTTGAATTTACCGGGAAGGTTTGCCTGTTTCACGGTATTTGTGCCATTCAATATTGTCCTTTCGGGCATGGCTATTTAACTGAGTTGGCGTTAGGATGGGGGCCTAATTAATTTAAATAAAGCGCCGAGCTTCGCAGCCTAACCCTTGATCAGGTAATAGTCCTGAAGGCATGGCTGCCAAGCCGTAACCTGTGTGTGTTACACGCAAGGTTGCCAGGGTTCATATAGAAATGTCTGGGCCTCCCGTGTTTGGAAAGGTGTGAAATGCGACCATTACATGACCGACAGGGACGAACGTTCCCCTATCTGAGACTGTCTCTGACTGATCTGTGCAACTTCAAGTGCAACTATTGCCTGCCTGATGGCTGTGAAGAGCACAGTCACATGCAGTCGCTGGGTATTGCCGAAATTAAACGTCTGGTGACCGCTTTTGTGGCGGTCGGTGTTGAGAAAATTCGTCTGACCGGTGGTGAGCCCACCCTGCGCAATGACTTTAATGACATTGTCAGTACGATCAAGTCCATTCCGGGTATTCAGAATGTTGCCATGACCACGAATGGTTACAAAATGGATCAGAGGGTAGAGTCCTGGTTGGATGCCGGTGTTGATCAGATTAATGTCAGTATCGACAGCCTCGACCCCCGAGCGTTTGCAGCAATAACCGGGCACGACCGTCTTCAGGAAATACTGGTAGGTATTGATAAGGCCTTTGCGAACGGTCTTACCTCTATCAAAGTCAATGCAGTTTTGATGAAAGGGGTCAACGACATTCAACTGGGCGCGTTTCTGAACTGGATTAAGCACCAGCCTGTTACCATGCGTTTCATTGAGTTGATGCAGACGGGTGATAATGGTTGTTTTTTCAATCAATACCATGTCCCCGGAAAGCAAATAAGAGATCAGCTTCTGGAGCAGGGCTGGGTCAGAATGGCCCGAAATAAGGATGCGGGTCCGGCTTACGAATATTGTCATCCTGATTATCAGGGGCGCATTGGACTGATCACCCCCTATTCAAGAGACTTCTGTAAAGACTGCAACCGTTTGAGGGTTAGCAGTCAGGGCCATCTGCAACTGTGCCTGTTCTCTGAATCAGGCCACGACCTTCGACGTTTATTACAGGACGACAGTCAGCAGGATGAATTGATCCGGGAGATTCGATCAGTACTGAGATTGAAAGTCGACAGTCATTTTCTGGATCAGGGGTATACCGGAGGCACCCGGAATCTTGCCCAGATTGGTGGCTGAGAGATCCCGCCCTTCGATTAAGAGGGTTAGGCCTCCAATGGGCTGACCGGTATACTCTTTGGTTCATCGGGGATTATTGTCGGCACACAGGGCACAAAGGTGAATGTGCCTTCCATATTTGAAGACATGATGCGCAATAGAAGTGCCTTAAACAGGCTCCAGCGGCGACAGGGTATCTTATGGGGTCCATACAAATAGGACATAATCCTGCAAAGAACTTTACTGTCAGGTAGTCGGAAATTCTTGCTGATAATACGTGCTCTGTTACTCGTGCAACGAGACTACAAAAGGCCAGTGATAAGCTTTCATTACTCTTGATAAATGCTACTAAGTCATAAGTAAAATTAGAATAAAAGCAAAATATCAAGCTCGTTGAAAAAACAGTTATAAAATCTTGACGAAAAACATTACCTGGTTTAAGTAAATGAAAATTTACAAAAGAAACACTTGCTATTTCAACTAAACGTAAAGGGAGCCTGAGTCCATCATAGTATAACGAAAGAGAAGTTAATAAATTTATCAGGTCTTTGGAAAAACTCTTTTCGTAATCTTCATATGAGATAGTGTGGTTGGATGCATCATCTTGAGACCCGTAAGAAACACTGCAAGATATGAGTAAGGTAAATATCACTGATTTGCATAAATAAAGCATATCTATTGTATATGAATTTTAGGGAACACCAGGTCATGGTAGATTACGAAAGCTTACATCACCAAAAGTCCAGCACACTGCACCTGCGAGCACCCGTTGAAAATGGCTGGAGCAAAAGCTGCTTCAGCTAAAAGCCTTTCTGTTTCCGAAATGGGTATTTATTGAACAGGCTGACCGGTATACTCTTTATTTCATCGATGGCTTACTGTCGGCATACAGGACACAAAGGTGATTGTACCTCCCACATACGAATGCATGCTGTGCAATACCAGTGCCTTCTACAGTCTGCAACTTCGATAGGGTATCTCACGGGTTCCAGGCATATAGGACATGGTCCCGAGAAAAGTTTTACAGACAAATAGTCTGAAACATATAAAGACGATATGTGCTCTATTCTTTGCGCAAAGAATCTAAATATGAACAATGATAAGTCTTCGGGATTATTCTTGTTTTTTCTTATGTCATATACGGCATTAGCGAGAAGACTAAAAAATGTGCCATATGCAGCAATAAAAAGATACTCATAATGAAAAGTATTGCCCAGCTTAAGCAGATAAAAATTTAATAAACTGTGACATGCTATTTCAGTTACACGTAAAGGTAGCCTGAACTCATCATAATATAACGAGAGAGCAGTTAATAAATTTGATAGGTCACTTGAAAAGCTCTGTGCGTAATCCTCATATGAAAGCCTGTGGTTGGAGCTTTCATGTTTGTCATAACCAGTATTATCTTGAGACCCGTAGGAAGCACCATAAAATATTAGTGAGATAAACACCGCTAATTTGCATAAATGATACATATTTATTACCTGAATTCCTGAACATCCAAGCAGGGAAGAGACACCTCCTGCTTATCGAGATTGAATTTTAGTGGATTGGCCCCGAATTTATCTTTCCAGGCTCGCGGGATCAGCTCTCAGTATCCAAGCCGGATGGTAAATAATGCGTTGTTTGAAGGGCAAAGGCTGGCGGTCAGGTTGGAAATTTTTAAGATCACCGCAAATGAGCGGCTACCTTGAAAGGCTGATATACACTATAGTGCATCGAGGGTTACTGTCGGCATACGGCGCACAGAGGTGATTGCACCTCCCACATACGAATGCATGCTTTGCAATACCAGTGCCTTTTACAGGCTGCAACGGCGATAGGGTATCTCATCGGTTCCAGACAAATAGGACATAATCCTGAAAAAAGTTTTACTGCCAGATATTCGGTTATTAATAATGATGATGCGTGCTCTGTTCTTTGCGCGATTAATTTAAATATGAATAATGTTAGGCTTTCATAATTATGCAGATTAATTCTTAGATCATATGAAATATTAGCAACACCGCTTAATAAAATGCCTGATAAAAAAATAAAATTATATTCATCATGAAGGGTATTGCCCAGCTTAAGTAGATAGAAATGTGACAAACATACAACTGCTATCTCGGTCACACGTAAAGGTAGCCTGAATTCATCATAATGTGACGAGAGAAAGGTTAATAAATTTAACAGGTTAGTCGAAAAGCTCTGTTTGTAATCTTCATATGAAATAGTGCGGTTGGAGCTTTCATGTTCGTCATAACCAGTATTATCTTGAGACCCGTAGGAAGCACCATAAGACAGTAGCGAGAGAAATATCACTAATCTGCATAAATCAAACATAATTATTGTATGTGAATTTAAATGTGTAGTTGGTCAGCATAGGTTATGAAGCGTCACATCACAAAAAAATTCAGCAGACTGCGCTTGCGAACAACTGCTGAGTTACGAAAGTCCTGGCTATATTTTATCCACAGAAAATGGCTGGAGAAAAAGATGCTTCAGCTAAAAGCAGTTCACTGTCCGAAATGTTCATTTATTGAAGGAGGTGACGGTTGCTCTCATTATTTTAATTGGAGGTTACTGCCGACATAGAGGGCAAAGAAGTGATTGTGTCTGCCATGAACGAATGCACACTTCGCAATACCAGTGCCTTTTACAGGCCGCATAGCAGCCAGGGTATCTCACTGTTTCTATACAGATAGGACACAACCCGGCAAAGAGCTTTACTGACAGGTAGTCGTAAATCAATAAAGATGATACGTGCTCTATTTCTTGTGCAACGAGTTTAAAATAGATTACTGGTGAGTTTTTATCACTATTATTGGTAATTGTTTTTAGGTCATATGAAGTGTTAGAGACAAAGCTTGACAACAAGGCAATGGCAAGAATAAAAATACATTCACGGGGGAAAATATTACCCGTTTTAAGTAGATAGAAATTTAGCAAAAAAATAGTTGATATTTCAGCTATACGTAAAGGCAGTCTGAATTCATCATAATATAACAAGACTGAGGTTAATAAATTTATTAGATCACTCGAAAAGTTCTGTTCGTAATCCTCATTTGAAATAGTGTGGTTGGAATTTACACGTTCATCATTAAAAGTATTATCTTGAGACCCGTAGGAAGCACCATATGATATTAGTGAGATAACAATCACTAGTTTGCATAAACTAAACATATTCATCGCGCATCAATTTCAGGTAGCATTCGATGATGATAGATTACGAAAGGTTACACTACAAAAAAACACTCTGTATCTGCAAACACCCACCGAATGATCAGTCCCCCGGACTGATCGCTTCTATCAGTGCCTGCACGTCATGGCCCCTCTGGGCCATTTTAAGAGAAATTTGGTAAACGTAAAAATGTGTGCTGAAGTGTACATTCCGGTTAGGACGGGTATAATCCCGCTCGAAGACTGGCCGGGCGAATGTAATTTATCATAAACATTAATTTGTTATGGATACTGGGCCAGTCTCGATCTTGACTGCCTGTGGTAACCTTCTTGATGACTCATACGATCTTTGATACTCCCATTGTTAATACTCTCTTTCGCTTTATCTCTACTCTGGGTCTGAAACTGACAGGCTGGAAATTGTCAGGTAAAAAGCCAAATGCTCGAAAATATGTCCTTATTGCTGCCCCCCATACCAGCAACTGGGACTTTATTCTGGTGATAGCCATTGCCTTCAGATTCGGTATCAAGATTTCCTGGATGGGCAAGAGCGGCCTTTTTAAGGGGCCCATGGGCCCCATAATGCGTTGGATGGGTGGCATTCCTGTGGAGCGAAGCCGAAATACCGGACTGGTGCAGCAAGTCGTCGACCGGTTTAATGCTTCTGAGGATCTTATCGTGACTATCCCTCCTGAGGGAACGCGCAGCAAGGTAGGCCAGTGGAAAAGTGGTTTTTATCATGTTGCGGCTGGTGCAGGTGTGCCCATTGCCCTGGGGTTTCTGGATTTTAAAACCAAAGTGGGAGGTTTTGGTCCCATGTTCTTCCCTACGGAAAAATACGAGGATGACCTGAAGAAGATTCAGGACTTCTATCGGGGGATGACGGGCAAAAGGCCTCATAGATTCTGAAGAGACCCGCTGGTATTTGGTGTGGGATAGGTAAATGGCTGCAAATAGTCATCAGTAGCTATAAACCCCTTCTCTCTATCGGCTAAAAACAGGCCGGTTGCTTGAAATACAGCTATCTATGTTGAGCGATTAGCGATAGAATGACCGCCCTTTTGTGGGAAGGCTGTTCAATAAGGCTTCCCAGTAGTCCTGGTACTCCGTTTACCTCTGTGGTCGGTTTGCATATTGAATGCTCATCGGATACCGACCCTGTCAGTTCTTTCGAGATCATCAACGAAGTCATGGACACCCAACTGCCATGAGTGAAAAGGCCGCTGGCTGTTAATGAGCGGCCGGAACATGGTTAATAATCACCGCACGTTACGAAAAGGATCGTGCAGTGGATCAGTGTACATGGGAGTCTGTTCACAGGCTCAGGTCGCAAGATCCGGAAAGAGCGATCAGCGTTTTCATTGGATTATTCAAGCTAATCAATAACTTGTCTGACTCTCTGAAACCTGTCCTGTTCCATAGAACATGATGACCGTCTTTCTACCTGCGACTGGCCCATGGGTGATTCTCACGGCTTAAGACCGGCATTACCCCGTCGGCTGCCTGTCAGAGTATCTACAGGGACAGCACTGATCATATCAATGCCTAATTTTTCGGAGCACTTGATGTCTGACGACACAACCCCTACTGAGTCAATGATTACCTTTGCTGAACTGCCCCTTTCTCCGGCGGTGATCAGGGCGGTACAGGATGTTGGTTATGAAACACCTTCTCCTATTCAGGCTCAGAGTATTCCCCGGATTCTGGATGGTAGAGACCTGCTGGGTCTGGCCCAGACCGGTACAGGCAAAACCGCCGCTTTTGCCCTGCCAATGCTTTCCAGACTGGATATGAAGGCCAATGATCCTCAGGTTCTGGTCCTGACACCAACGCGCGAACTGGCCATCCAGGTGGCTGAAGCTTTCCAGCGTTATGCCCGTCACATGCCTGGCTTCCATGTACTGCCAGTTTATGGTGGTCAGGATATGCGTGGTCAGCTGAGAGGTCTCAAGCGTGGTGCTCATGTTATTGTGGGTACGCCGGGTCGTGTCATGGACCATATCCGCAGAGAAAGCCTCAAATTGGATGCACTTAAAGCGGTCGTTCTGGATGAGGCCGATGAAATGCTGCGCATGGGCTTCGTCGATGACATTGAATGGATCATGGAACAGACACCTGAAGAGCGTCAGGTAGCCCTGTTCTCTGCCACTATGCCCAGACAGATTCGCAAGATTGCTGATACGCATCTGAAAAATCCTGCCACTGTTGAGATCAAGGCGAAAACCGCCACTGTTGATACCATCACTCAGAAAGTCTGCATGGTCAGCGGCTTTCACAAGCTGGACGCACTGACCCGTATCCTTGAAGTCGAACCTTTTGATGCCATGATTATCTTCGTGCGCACCAAAACCGCGACCGTAGAGCTGGCTGAAAAGCTGGAGGCAAGAGGTTTTGCTGCTGCTGCATTAAACGGTGACATGAGTCAGGGGCTGCGTGAAAAAGTGGTGGATCGACTGAAGAAAGGCTCTCTCGATATTCTCATCGCCACCGATGTTGCAGCCCGTGGTCTTGACGTTGAGCGTATGTCTCACGTCGTAAATTACGACATTCCTTATGACACGGAAGCTTATGTTCATCGTATTGGTCGAACTGGCCGTGCTGGTCGTCAGGGTGTTGCTATTCTGTTTGCTACGCATCGTGAGCGTCGTATGTTGCGTGCTATTGAGCATGCTACCCGTCAGCGCATCGAAACTATGCGTCTGCCATCCATGCGTGACGTCCGTGATATGCGCATCCGTGCCTTCAAGGAAGAGGTTGTGAAATCCCTGGAAATGGGTGAAGAGCTGGATGCATTTCGTGAAATCATTGCTGAGCTGGAAACCGAACATGCACTGAGTTACCAAGACATGGCCGCTGTTCTTTGTTTTATGGCTCAGAAAGATCGTCCGTTCCCGGATGGTAAAGAACCAGAACGTACACAGCGTGAGCGCCGGGATCGTGGCGACAGGGGAGACCGTGATCGTGGTGAGCGTCTTCGTCGTGATCGGAAAGAAGATAATGAAGGCATGGTTCGTTACCGTGTTGATGTAGGTCGCGATCAGGGTATTTCGCCCGGAGACCTGGTCGGTGCGATTGCCAACGAAAGTAATATTTCTGGCAAAAACATCGGTCACATCCGCCTTTTCGACACCTGCTCTTCCATCTACCTGCCGGAAGGTGTGGATGCGACTACGCTGGATGCTCTGAAAAATGTCAAGGTACGCAACAAGGCTCTCGGTCTGAAAGTTTGGGTTGATGATGGTCGTCGTGATAACAGTCGTCCTCCTCGTCGTGGTCGTGGTCGTGAAGGTGAAGGTTTCAGAAGAGATCGTGATAATCGTGGTGGAGACAGACGTCAGAGTTCACGCAGGCCTCGTCGTGAAGCATAAGCCGGTCATCTTTCCCTGATGGTGAAAAAGCAGAAGCCCGGTACTTCTGCTTTTTTTTTGAGTGGAGCACTGCAAAAGTCGATTAACAGACCGTTAAAGGGCGGGTAGACTGTCAGGAAATAAAAATTAAAGAGGTCTCGTTTATGCTATACGTGGCATTTTCTGGCTCGAAAGGGCGAGGAGTCTTTACCCGTAAAAAGATTGAGCGAGATACGGTCATCGAGCGTTGCCCTGTTCTTGAATTGCCTCCTGAAGATCTTGAACATATCGATCAAACGTCAATATACAACTATTACTTTACCTGGGGCGAGGCAATGGATTCAGCCGCCATTGCTTTGGGGCTGGGTTCAATTTATAACCACTCTTACACACCTAATGCACTCTATCGGTTTGATATGGACGACCGGGTGATTGAATTTATTGCCATTAAAAAAATTCGGCCCAATGAAGAGATAACGATTAACTACAACGGTTCACCAAACGATCGATCGCCGCTTTGGGAAGGTATTCAGTGGGAACCCTGAACAGTGGATACCTGAATTCAGGAATCATTAGTTAGTATGATTGATTTATGTTGTGAATCATTTGGCTGCTACACTAAGAGATGTTTATCTGGAGGTGTTCAGTCATATGAGTATCGGTCGATGTTCTACTGTTTGCTACTTCTTTGTCGTGTATAGGTGTCGCTTCTATCCGGGTTAGTGGTGTCACTGCAATCTTGGGTTTCATCAGGATTCTGTACTACTTTTTATAGAACTGTATTCCGTATATAGCTCCGTATTTTGTGTCAGGCCTTGGTAATGAAGGTTTCTGGCGGTTTTCAATGAGCAGCTTCAGGGTTTATGCTCAGGCCTTTCTGCCAGAGCAGAAATCAAGAACCGTCTCACGTGAGGTATAAGGTAAAATCATGAGAACCATGGGCCGTTATGTTCTGGTGCTGGCAGCAGGAGGTTTTCTTGCTGCCTGTACTACACCGGACAAGAGTGTGGTGGTAACACCCACTGACGTTGAGGGTAAAACCTGGGTGCTGCATTCCCTGAATGGCGCGCCACCGGTAAATGGTAAAAGAGTTACCCTTGAGTTTCAGTCTGCTTCCAGCAAGGATGGTCAGATCAGTGGTCGCGGCCCTTGTAATGGTTACTTTGGTAGCTATACGATGCAGCAGGATGAGCTGCAGTTTGGTAGAGTGGGCTCCACCATGATGGCCTGTCCGGAACCTTACATGAAACAGGAAATGGCTTATTTCAAAGGGCTTCAGCAGGTTGACACCATGACGTCCAATGGTCTGGTGATGACTCTCAAGGGGCGCCACAATGATGAGACGATCACTTATTTTGCAGAGAGCGCGAAAGTGAGAGGGGTCATCAAATCATCCACAGGCAGTTTCCCTGCTGGCTCGGATGTTATCGTTTCGATGAAAGATATCACCAACAAGGATCATCACTCGAATCTGATTGGTGAGAAAAAAATCAGGCTGGATCAGGGGGTTGATGGACCCTTGAAATTTGATGTTCCATACTCGCCCTCTCTGATTGAGCCAAACCACACCTATTCTGTTGCTGTAGAAGTCAGGCAAAATGGAAAGCTGATTTCCCACAGTACTTCGAATAAGATTATTGATTTCTCCAGACCTCTGGAATTTAACTCAGGTCAATGATTATGGCTTGAATGCCTGTTCAGAACTTCAGCCAGTTGATAACCTGAAGTCGTTATCCTCTCTTTTGCAATCCTTTGCCCTCTCAGCAAATATTCTTTGCTGAGAGGCTTGCCTGTTTTGATCTGATCAAAGACTGATGTTCTCTGTATATCAAGGCTCTCCCTGGTCCGGTTTGCAGGGGACTTCCACCGACACATGGCGCCTTCTTTTCCTCTGTTCCGGAAGCAACTACTAACTTATTGGTCAGGGTATGGCTGGAAAGATTCTTTCAGCTCACGGTTAATGTGATAGATTTAGACCTTCCATTTTACTGTTAACAAGACACAAAGGAGTTCCCGTTATGCAGTTTCGACCCTGTATTGATCTGCACGAAGGCAAGGTGAAACAGATTGTGGGAAGCTCTCTGCGTGATGGTGATAATTCGGCTCAGGTGAATTTTGAAAGTGACCGTTCAGCGGCTTATTTTGTGGAACTTTACCGTCAGGAACAGTTAACCGGTGGCCATGTCATAAAACTGGGGCCCGGTAATGAGGTCGCCGCCGCTTCAGCTCTTTCAGGCTGGCCCGGAGGCCTTCAGGTTGGCGGCGGTATTACAGCAGAAAATGCCGTTCAGTACCTTGATATGGGAGCCTCCCACGTCATTGTGACCTCCTACGTTTTTAAGGATGGTCAGATCAATTTTGAAAATCTCAACAAATTGCTGGCCGCGGTGGGCAGGGAGCGCCTGGTGCTGGATCTTTCCTGTAAGAAAAAAGGCGGTGACTATTTCATTGTCACGAATCGCTGGCAGAAGTTTACCGATACTCGAATCAATGCTCAGACACTGGAGAAGCTGGCTCACTATTGTGATGAGTTTCTTGTTCATGCCGCATCGGTTGAAGGCTTGATGGGTGGGCCTGATCTGGAACTGGTTTCCCTGCTGGCTCAATATTCACCCGTTCCGGTGACCTATGCGGGGGGGATTGCCTCTCTGGAAGACATTGAGGCGGTGAGAAAAGCCGGTAACGGTCAGGTGCACATTACCATAGGCAGTGCTCTGGATATTTTTGGTGGTTCCCTGGCGTTTATGGATGTCGTCGCGAGCTGTAAAACGGATTACCCATCTTAAGCAAGCCGTTTTGAATAACTGTCAGTATCAATATCAAGAATTTCAACCGTCAGAATATTCACGTTCGGGATGATCTGGTCAGCAGCACTGAGCACTTTTTGGCTCAGGTCTTTCTTCTCGGTGGTGGTACGACCTTTCATAATCCTGACGGTGATGTGAACAAAGGATTGCTCAGGCTGAGCGGTTTGAAAGTACTCACAGGGGATGGCTCTGGACTTGATGTCTTCTGCTTTAAATAGCCTTGATTCCAGAGCGCTTTGATGAACAGTTGAAATCAGATCTCTGATTGAGTGATTCTGTTCAATGTCTGAAGAGTATTCGATGACGCAATGTGGCATGGCGAATTGTCTTTAAGAAGTGTTGTGAAGTAGCCTATCAAAAGCTCGGGAAGAGAAACAGCAAGAAAGGTGGCTCTATAAATTCCTGTTGATTCTTGTCTATTCTGGTTGTTTGGAAAGGAAACGATGAACTAATACATGAACAGTCAAACACTGGGAAGCACCCTGCTGGTAGCAGGCACATCTATTGGGGCAGGTATGCTGGCTTTGCCGCTGGTTTCTGCTGCTACGGGTATTTGGTCAGGCATCCTGCTGATGATGTTAATGGCTGCTCTGGCCTGCTATGGAGGTTTGCTCATAGCGGAGGCCTGCCGCGCCGTGCCAGAAGCCGATAACCTTCATGGTGTGGTGGGGCGGTTGCTGGGAAAATCTGGTCAGGCTGTGGCTATTCTGGCCATGCTGTTTCTATATTATTCACTCTGTTCAGCCTATATCACAGCCGGCGCAGGGCAAGTTGTTTCCTTCAGCCACAGGATGGGACTGGCTCTCAGTTTTTCTCAGTCAGCTACGCTGGTGGCAGTTGTTATTGCCGTTATGGTGGTGATCGGGACTGTGGTTGTGGATTATGCCAATCGCACAATGTTCTTCCTGATGATGATGTTATTGATGTTCATCATGGTGCTTCTACTGCCAGAAGCAGAAGCCGAAAATCTCACCCTTGGAGTCGGTGAACCCGGTATGCTCTTCGCCGCTTTGCCAGTACTTTACACCTCCTTTGGGTATCATTGTGCAGTACCTACCGTCGTGCGATATGTCAAAGGCAGGCCCGGAGATTTTCGCCTGGCATTGGTGCTGGGCAGTGTCTTGCCCCTTGTGGTCTATTCACTCTGGCAGGTTGCGACCAACGGTACTTTGTCATCTGTGGAGATCAACAGCCTGCACAGTAGTCCGGATGCAGTGGGCCAGCTTATCCGTAAAATTGGGGATGCCAGTCATTATTCCGGCTTTAGTTATCTCATCAGTGGTTTCACAGTCTGTGCGCTGGGTACTTCATTTTTAGGAGTGGCCATTGGCCTGTTTGATTATCTGGCTGAGGTCAGCCAGAGACCTGATAACATCATGGGTCGTATTCAGACTGTCTGCCTGACACTGGGCCTGCCATTGCTGGTGGCGGTTTTGTTTCCGGGAGGCTTCGTGATGACTCTGGGCTATGCTGCTGTGGCTTTGGTGATTCTGGCGGTCTTTATTCCTGTCATGCTGGTCTGGGAAGCACGAAAGCAGGACCTTGAAGAGCCTTATCAGGTGGCCGGGGGCAAACTGTTGCTGGTGATTATGTGTTTGATCGGGCTGGCCGTCATTCTTGCTCAGGCAGGCATTGTTTCCGGCTGGCTGCCAGCTCTGGATTCTTGATCATTCATAAAAAATCACTGTCAGAAGAGTTTGTCTGGTTGTTTGAGAATGATCCGATTAATATCAGTTCATCCACTCAGGAAAACAGGAACTCCTCATGTTACGAAAAGCACTTCTGGTAGCCTCTGCGCTGCTTCTCCCGGCTTTGTCTCTTGCCAATGGATACGTTGGTCAATGGTACACCGTTGATGAAGAAACCCATAAAAAGGAATCTCTGGTGACTATCTGGGAAGAAGGTGATCAGCTGAAAGGCAAGATTGTGGAGATCCTTGATCCTGCATCCAGAAATGCGGTCTGTGAAAAATGCAAAGGTGATAATAAGGATCAGAAGATAGAGGGGCTGACTTTTCTCTGGGGGATGAAAAAAGACGGTTCTCAATACGACAACGGAAAAGTGCTAGATCCGAAGTCGGGCAAAGTATACAGCGGCAGCATGAAATTGATTGACGGAGGTAAAAAGCTCAAGCTTAGGGGGTATGTGGGCTTTTCATTGTTAGGCAGAACCCAGGTTTGGGTTAAAGCCGACTAGCAGCCTGTCGGACTTAAGCGTCCGTAGCGAGGATTGCAAGACGCAGTAGGACAGCCTTAAGTCCGACAGGCTGCTAGATAGATTTGAAAATGGCCCTAAGTCCATGGGCCAATAATAGCCGGCAGAGATGACTGCCGGGGTCAGTGAATGGCTCCAATGAAGCCATATGGCAGTCATTTGTACTGACTGAAGAGCTCAGCTTTGTCGTCTTTCTCCTTTTTCAAAGTCAGTGCCAAAAACAGAATTGCCATGCCACAGGCTGCCAGTATCAGCATAAAACCGCCACTCCAGCCCATCGCGTCAACAATGACTCCCATGGCCAGGTTGGCAAACAGCGCACCACCGAGGTAACCAAACAGGCCGGTCAGGCCAGTGGCGGTTCCGGTCGCTTTCTTCGGGGCTGAGTCAGCGGCCTGCAAACCTACCAGCACCACAGGACCATAAATCAGAAAGCCCACAAATATCAGGCAGAGGTTATCAATCATCGGGTGCCCGGCAGGGTTCTGCCAGTAGATAACAATGGCTACACAGACCAGCGCCATCATCCACATACTGACTGGAGCACGACAGCCTCTGAAAAAGCGGTCACTGGCCCAGCCACAGAGCAGGATACCCGGAATGCCTGCAAACTCGTAAAAGAAATAGGCCCAGCCACTTTGAGCCATTGAAAAACCTTTAACTTCTTTCAGGTAAGTTGGCGCCCAGTCCAGTACTCCGTAGCGAACCAGGTAAACGAAGACATTGGCCAGTGAGAGATACCAGAGCAGTTTATTGTTGAATACATATTTGAAAAAGATGTCTTTGGCCGACATCTCTTGCTCATGGTGATGCTCGTCATAGGATTTAAGCTTATCGCCAGTCCAGGCTTCGATGCTGGGCAGACCGCAGGACTGGGGGGTATCTCTTAATAATGTCCAGGTGATACCGGCCAGAACAAGGGCTACGACGCCATGGAACCAGAGCTGTGATTGCCAGTCGCCAAACAGAAAGACCGCAAATATGGCCATAGGTCCCACCAGACCGGCTCCGAGGTTATGAGAGGTATTCCAGTAGGCCCATTTAACCCCTCTTTCTCTAACGGAGAACCAATGTGTCATGACCCTGCTGCCCGCCGGATAGCCCATGCCCTGAAACCAGCCATTAAGAAACAGCAGGGCAAACATGGCAGGGACTGAAGCTGTGGCAAAAGGAACGGTTCCCATAAAGATCATGGTCAGAGCCGAAAGAATCAGGCCAATACTCATGAATTTCCGGGCGTCACTGCGATCAGACAGGTTGCCCATGAGAAACTTGCTAAAGCCATAGGCAAAAGAAACGGCTGAGAGGGCCACGCCGAGTTCGGATTTGCTAAAACCCTGTTCAATCAGATTGGGCATGGCCAGAGAGAAATTTTTGCGAATCAGGTAATAAGCGGCATAGCCAACAATGATGCCGAACAAAACCTGAAAACGGAGCTTTTTATAAGTTTCATCGACTTCTTTGGACGCAATCTGCTCTTGATGAGCAGGAGGACTGAGAAAGCCCAGCATATGAAGTACTCCCGAATTTATTTGCTAGTGCCATTTTTCCCGAATATGTTTTTATGTCTGGGCAGCCAAGAGTTACGTCTTGTATTCCTTTGGCCGACAATTGGGTCCATGGCTGAATGATCCGAAACGGCTTTTCTCTCCATACTGCGAGAATCATTCTTACAGGCAACTGCAAAATGATGGTTAGACTCACCGATATCAAAAGAGAAGCTGCTTTATAACTCCCACAGAACCTGTGTGAAGATGTGCCTATGGGTTTTTATCAAGTGTTAATTTCAGTCCAGATTTGTGATTTAGCAAGTCGAAAGTCTAAAAAACTTAATATCCGAATGAAATTTGTTAAATAGAACTATCGTTTAATTTTCTGTTATTGAAGCCATGTACTTGCCTGTCCGGTACAGTAAAATGCTGTTAATTATCTTTTATATGCAGGTTCCATGAACTGGTTCGTTTATATCATTCTGGCAAGTAACAACAGTCTGTACACGGGTATTACCACCAATATCGAACGGCGCTGGAAAGAGCACTCGGGCGAAAAGAAAGGCGG
>NZ_JAHHPS010000562.1:0-1802 GCF_024606275.1 Endozoicomonas sp. SESOKO4
ACCAGCACTCCTTACGCGACTGCTGAGCAAGGTCTGTTGAACAGTATTCATGATATTGGCGTACTTAATGGCAAGTTCGGCATTATGCCTACCTCAACGATACCGTCATTTCACGCTGTCGGGCGTCGTTGGGTGTTCCTCAGTCCGTTGTTGGGGAACTCAGATTATTATGCCTTTCCATTACCCGGAGATTTTGATGCCTGGATCGAAGCCATTGAACGTCCTGATTTTGGCTGGAGTGGTTTGAGGGATTGGGGAGATGTTGAGTTTTATGGCTCCATGAAAAGTGGTCTTGGTTCCAAAGACTCTAAAACCTGGGGTTACACTCCTGAGGTTTTACAGCGGTTAAGTTTTGCCAATGCCATGTGTGAAAACCTGCTGGCAGCTGTTTTGTTAAGGTCACGCTTGCGCCGGGACTCCCCGGATTATTTTTATCAGAATCCAAAGACACTGAAAGAGACAGAAAACTTTATTGAGCAGCTACTTAACGAATACCTTTCGGGTCTGTTTGCAAAAGAAATAGAAGTACAACCCAAGCCAAGATTGCAAAAAATTATGCAGCTTGACGATGGTAAATACCGTTCATGGTTGACTCGCACAGCTCAGGAGATTCTGTACTGGACTGCCCTGCAACCTGATGAGGTACCAGACCGTTGTGCATTTACCCCTTCCAGTGAGTGCTACTCAGAACACTTAAAGCGCACGGGGCATCTGGACAAAATACTGTACCCGAAACCTTTACATCCTTTGGACGCGCAGAAAGCATTTCCAAGAGACTTCCGTAATGACAACGATCAGCTCAATCTCGGTGCAGATAACGGAGTTTTTCCTCTGGTCAGTCTCGCCAAAGGACTTACGTTGTTTGCAAGCAAAATTTTTGCATTCGCAGACCAATACACAGAGGAGGGTAATAGAGAATGACGTTGATACACAGGGTGCGGATCAGTAATGATGATCGATTCGAAGAAAAAGCGGTAGCGATTATACCTGATTTTCACTTCATGATGCGTCCATTCCTTGACGGGTATATGGTGACGTTGCTATAGACTCAAAGAACCAACAAAAAAACCAAGACCTCCCGGATAAACGACAGGTCTTGGTTAGCGAGAATTCGTCTGGTTTTGACACAGCCTTGATATGGCTTTCAATAGCTCAGGGTAATCGTCGTAGAGTAATACCCTCCTCGTGATAGGTCGTTATCATGATACGCTGAATCCCAGTGTTTAATTAGATGGTTGGGGTCGCTACGTATCGTTAAATAGGGTAAGTCGCCACTTGCGTGCTTGTACCACCTTATGTCTGCCCTATGTCCATGAGCATCACTGACAACGAAATCGAACCAGGACCCATGCCATGCGCAGTGAAAAACCGACGAAGAATAGTATATATGCGTCACAGCCCCTGGCGAAACCCGGGTTCTAAGCCCATTGAAACCAATATCATCCATAGGATAATCTTCCATACAGTCACCATCATCCACGTGCCTGGCCAAGTAGCTGTTATCTGTATTGCTTTTAAAATATAAATTAGCGGTTGATGCCTGTGCAGCCCAACTGGTTACCACTGCAGCAATCAACACAGCGCAGCAAGGGTGTTCTTTCGGTCTCATGGTATTGACTCCAAAGAACAAGTTCATGCAGACAATTTGGCGTGTAGTCATGCAGAAGTATAAACCTACTATGAACAAGGGTAAGTGGCCAAACAACATACCGCTCATGGCTGACGTGCGCAGCTCAGGAAACCCTGTACTGGACGGCCATGCATCCAACACTTCAGGCTATTAACATTGTTTTTTGTTGCAC
>NZ_JAHHPS010000563.1:0-2430 GCF_024606275.1 Endozoicomonas sp. SESOKO4
GCTCGACGTTAAACCCTACGCAAGAGTGGAGTTAGACACGATTCGTCGTGCATCCGCGGTGACGGCGTAAATAAGTCTACATAATTACAGATTATGTTAGATTTTTAGTAGCGGATGCAGAAAGAATTATATGATCGTAAGATTCAGAAAGAGGACATGCTCGATAGAGTTAATGTGAATCAGGCTTTACAGCTTTTGAGCACAAGCGACAATCCGGCAGAAAGGCAACTGGCTCAGGATATTTTTGCCCAATCAGGTAACGGCGCTTTAGGTGACTTGCCCGGAGAGGGCAAACGGTTTGCCGGGTTAATGTGGGGCCGGGCTAACGAGTGACAGCAAATAATCAGTCATCCATCCTTAGTTCAGTGATTTTCACCGTATTATTGTCGTGGATGGTCAACACATGGCCATCGGCACTGAAGATGGCTGACCTGATTCCACTGTTATCGTCGTGGATGGTCAACACATGGCCACCGGCTCTGAAGGTGGCTGACCTGATTCTACTGCGATGGGAAATGGTGGCTTTTTCTTTCCATGATCCATCGCTTAACTGGCCATAAATTTTCGCCGTTTTATCGTTTCTGGTTGTGACTATATGACGGCCATCGAGGCTAAAGGCTGCTGATTTGAAACCAGAAACATGGGAAATGGTCGCTTTTTTTTTCCAGGATCCATTGTCCATCTGGCCATAGATTTTCAACTTATTATCTCCACTGTGGATGATCACATGGCGGCTATCGGCACTAAAGGTGACGGATTTAATGCTCTCCAAATAATAGGAAATGGTCGTTTTTTTTTCCCACGATCCATCGTTCTTATGGCCATAGATTTTCGATTTTTTATCTTCACTGCGGGTGATCACACAGCGGCTATCGGGGCTAAAGGTGGCTGAGTAGACCCGATCACCATGGGAAATAGTGGTTGTTTCTTCCCATGATCCGTCGTCCTTCTTGCCGCAGATTATCGCCTTGCCATCGTTACTGGCGGTCACTAAATGGCGGTTATCGGCGCTGAATGTCGCTGATAAGACTGAACCCTCGTGGGTAATGATGGCTTTTTCTTCCCATGATCCATCGGCCTCCAGGCCATGGATTTTCGCCCGAACGAAGCTGGTGGTCACCACATGGCGGCCATCGGTGCTGAAGGTGGCTGACTTGACAGGACTATCATGGGAAATCGTGACTTTTTTCACCCATGATCCATCGTCCTGCATGCCACAGATTCTCGCCATGCTGCCTCCCATACAGACAGTCAATAAATAGCGACCATCGGCGCTGAGGGTGGCAGACTTGACAGGGCTATCATGGGAAATAATGGTTTTTTCTACCCATGACTCATCGTCTTGCTTGCCATAGATTTTCGCCTTGCCATCTTCACTGGCGGTCACCACATAGCGGCTATCGTCGCTGAAGGTAGCTGAGGAGACACGCTCATCATGGGAAATAGTGGCTTCTTCTTCCCATGATCCATCGTCTTTCAGAGCAAAAATTTTTGCGGTTTTATCGTCACTTGCGGTCACCATATGGCGGCTATTGATGCTGAAACTGGCCATATTGACGCGGCTATCATGGGAGATAGTGGCTTTTGCTGTCCATGATCCACCGTCCTCCCGGGAACAGATTTGCAACGTTTTATTGTTTCTAAGGATCAAAATATGGCGACCATCGCGGCTGAAGATAGCATCACTACCGTGGAGGGTGGTCTTTGTGTCTAATTTAAATGTTTTACATTCAGACATCAGTTTAGCGATAGAGGAAAAGAACAGCGCAGGAAAATAAATACTCTCTTGGCGATCGATGATTGACTTGATTAATGCCTCATCCTTTGTAAAACGCCTCAACCAACCCTCGAGTTGATCTTTATCTTTTGTAGTGACGATTGTCTCCAACGTAGCCTGGTGTGATGAAGAAAACCGGCGATACCACGTCCTTGCTATTGAAGTATCATTTATGAGTATATTGTTAAGGTATGAATTTGCCCGTGCTAAACGGGTAATATCATGGGCCTGCAAATAGGAATAAATTTTGGATTGTATATCCATTGGTAAGTCGAGCAATAATGAAAGCTCTTTCTTGTCACGTACAATGACGTTCCTGCCCATAGCGGTACCACTGGTTCTTTCTGATCGAGCTTGTTCCGGTGTTGATGGGAGTGAACCACCAAAGCAGGAAAGGTTTTTTATGGAGTTCATAGTTTGTTTCTCAATAGTTATTTTTAACTTTGGATAGCAGGGATATTCAAAGTTGATTCTGGAAGATAGACTCGGTTTTTGCTTAAAAGTTCACGACATTGATGTAAGCGTAACTAACAGGAAAACAGGGGGTTGATCTGGGAAAATGATAATAAACAGGCCTGTCTGACAACCATCAGACACTAGGAGCCTGTCGGACTTGAGCGTCCGTAGCGAGGATTGCAAGAAATTGAGGATAA
>NZ_JAHHPS010000564.1:0-1081 GCF_024606275.1 Endozoicomonas sp. SESOKO4
ATAATAATGACAAACCCTACCTAAAATTCGCCCCAGGTATCAGCAAGGATGATAAGCGTTTCTTTGACCTTCCCGCACTTATCAAAATAACGACTACTCTTGCTAAAGGTCAGCCCGCCCTCGACCCAAGCAACCTAAAAAATTGCTACAAAAGTACTCTCTGACTAAAATCTTTGGCTGATGGTTATTCGTTGGTGTAATTAAAGATAACTTCATTCGAGGCGGTGCACCCAATCATGATCTCTCCGCCTTTTCAGGTAACTGCACAGGACCGGGTTGCGTTGCACCCACCCATTTCAGGCCTGGCTTCTTTTACAACTGCGATCCAAACCCGGGCTCGTGTGCCGTCAGTCACGACTACAGACAAGACAACGGACAAATTGTCAACATTAATTTAACGGTCCCATCTGGCTCGGAGGAAATACTACCGTTTGTCGCAAATGATGGCAGGGCGGAAGCGCCTTTCCATTTTCAAATACCCACTGTTCGTCTGTTCTGTTCGATAAAATTCGTATGAGTCTACGCCCCCGGGACCATTCTTTGGTACTATGATTGCCTCGTCTGATAGATTAACACTGGCGCATTGATTGTATGGAACTGACCGGCTCTCAACAGAGGGTAACTGAGCATGTAAATGGACATGCCCTTTGTATAGCAGTAGCCGGTTCAGGTAAGACCACTACCCTGGCCTTTCTCATTAATGAGTTACTGAACCAGGGTGTTTCCCCTCGACGCATCGTGGTTATGATGTTCAACAAGTCAGCCCAGCTGGACTTTACCGACAAGCTCCGCAGACGATGCCGACAGTGGCCGGTTCTTCCAAAAGTCCGAACCTATCACTCAACGGGCCTGAGACTTTTGAAGTCGCTCGAAGAGTGGGGGTTGAGATCGTCCTACAATCATCGCCCCCTGACAGAGAAAGAGATCGAGCTGAAAGTCCGTGAGCTTTTGCTGGCATTAGCACCTGACGTGCTTCAGGACAGGATCAAAGCAGACAGCGCCCGATACATTGAAGTGGCTGCCGGTTTTATCGATAACGTTAAGGCCAGTTTGGACAAGCCTTCCACAGTCCTGATGCGGG
>NZ_JAHHPS010000565.1:0-33730 GCF_024606275.1 Endozoicomonas sp. SESOKO4
ACTCAATATAGAATAGTTTCCAGGTTATTTCCCACTCAAAAACTAAACCAAATGATCAGCTACCTGGATACCCGTTAAATTTGATGGTCAGTAATCTGTCGATGAATAAAGTGGGCAGAGAATCAACCGCAACACTTTTTGTATTTTTTGCCACTGCCGCAGATACAAGGATCGTTTCTTCCGGGCAGAATGGCTGGAATATCCGGATAAATAAAATACCAGCGACCCTCTTCCCTGACGAAGTCTGATTGCTCATGATGCGCTTCTTCCCTGCCGGTGGTGGGGTTCAGAAACCAGGCTCTGAATTCCACTTTTCCCCGAGTGTCGCAACGGCCACCGGCTTCAGTGCTGACAACATCCAGTCGGGTCCAATGGGTAGCGTCTGCCTTTTTATGAATACCGGCCCTGTCCAATCCGTCGATCTGGCGCTGCCAGGTGGTGGCTAACAAATAGTCTGTGTTTTTAAGGTAGTAAGCTGAAAAGCGCGAGCGCATCAGGGCTTCTGCTGTCGGAGCCGTTTCTCCTGAATGATAGCGACCGCAGCATGTTTTATAGATTTGGCCTGAGCCACAGGGGCAATGGTTTACACTAGAGACAGAATTAAGCCCAGAGTTGTTTTCAGTCATGTAATTCTTCGAGCAGGAGTGATCGGTTTTCGTTAGAATGTCATTTTACCCAACTTACAGGATCATATACATGCGCCTTGGCAAAGCAGTGGTGGTTTTATTCTGGCTGTCGGCACTGTGGAATCTCTTCGTGCCCATGGCAGAACCCATGGGGGCCGTTGTTAAGTGGGCTGCGCCGCTACTGCTGCTGATGCACACTGCTGAGCATTTCTTCTTCAGTCGCCGTTTTGCTGCCATGGGGGCGCCACTGTCCATGAAAGATCGCTACATGATTTTGATTTTTGGTGGTTTTCATCTGATGAGCCTGATGAAAAAAATACCGATCCAGGCTGTGGGTGATCAGCACAGTGCTTGAAGATTCTCAGAAAAAAAAGATCCAGAACGCTTACAGCACATTTCTGGCCAGCAAAAAGCTGAAGGCCCGGCCCGGTCAGAAACAGATGATTGCAGAAGTCGCCCGTTCCCTGGGTGAGGTCAAGACTGATAGCGAAGGACGCAGAACATCTGATCCTTCTGTAATTGTGGTCGAAGCAGGAACCGGAACCGGTAAAACGGTAGGTTACGTTCTGCCTTCGGTGGTGATGGCGCAGGCTGCCGATAAAAGGCTGGTGATTTCAACAGCGACAGTGACGCTGCAGGAGCAGATTATCAGCAAGGATCTGCCCGACATTATCCTGAAAACCGGACTCAAGTTCTCTTTTACCCTGGCCAAGGGGCGTGGACGATACGCCTGTCTGAGCAAGCTCGATCGGCTGTTGCAAGAAGAGCAGTCAACGGCTTCATTGATTGATATGTTTGCCGGGGAAGGTTTTACCCCGGAGCAGGACGAGTCTTCCCTGAAGCTCTACCAGACAATGTTGGAAGACTTTGCCGCTTCCAGGTGGGAAGGTGACCGTGACAGCTGGCCCGATGCGTTGGAAGACCCGCAATGGCGAATGATCACCACGGATCATGCTCAATGCAGTGGTCGACGGTGTGGCTATTTTAATCAGTGTCCTTTCTACAAAGCCCGGGCAGATCTGGAGCAGGCCGATGTGGTGGTGACCAATCATGACCTGGTGCTGGCTGATCTGGCTCTGGGCGGTGGTGCTATTCTGCCTGATCCTAAAGATACCGTTTACGTCTTTGATGAGGGCCACCATCTGCCTGACAAGGCGATTGATCATTTCGCCTGTCATTCCCGGATAAAAGGGACTGCCAGCTGGCTGGAGAAAGCCAGCAAGAATTTGCAGAAGACCCTGTCCCAGAATGCCCTGCCCGGAGAGTTGGGTGAAAGGCTCGAAAAACTCATGCCAGAGTTTGATGAGCTGGTGAATAATCTGGGTCATACCCGGACTCTGTTACAAGGGGTCGCAACTTTTGAACCACGAATCCAGGGTGATACGACGGTTGCTGTTTATCGTTTTCCTGAAGGAAAAGTGCCCGAAGCCGTTCGTCAGCAAGCTGAAATGCTCAAAGTCGGCTTCAGTCGATGCAGTGGGATGGTTGAAAAGGTTGCCAGGGAACTGAATGATGCTATGGACGGAGATGTTCCTGGCATTGACCGTTGGCAGGCTGAGCAACTGTTTCCGGAAATTGGCGCGATGCAGATGCGACTGGAGAGCCAGTTTCAACTCTGGTTGACCTACACCATGAAAGATCCCGAAGGCGAACCGCCCAGTGCGCGCTGGCTGAAGTGGAGTGAAGGGCCCTTTGGCGAGGAACTGGAGGTTTTCAGCAGTCCTATTCTTTCTTCGGCAACACTCTGGCAGACGCTCTGGAATCCGGGTTATGCATCGATTGTTACTTCTGCCACGCTCACTGCCCTGGGTAACTTTAACCGTTTTCGCATGCGTTCCGGGATTCCATCCGAGTCTCGTTGTGTGGTTGTTCCCAGTCCTTTCCAGCACAGTTTTGCTGCTCAGCTGGTGGTGCCGGGTATGTTGTCTGATCCTCGTCAGAGTGAGGAGCATACGGAAGAAATCGTTGAGAAGCTGCCTGATCTGATGTCCACTCAAAAAGGTACATTGGTACTTTTCTCATCCCGCAAGCAGATGAAAGATGTGCATTTTGGTCTCGATGATGAGTGGCGCAAGAAGATCCTTTTGCAGGATGATTATTCTAGAGCGGAACTTCTGAAACTGCATCGCAAGCATATTGATGATGGCAAAGACAGTATTCTCTTTGGCTTGGCCAGTCTCGCAGAAGGGATCGATCTGCCGGGTGAGTATTGTGAGCATGTCATCATTGCCAAGATTCCTTTTGCGGTGCCCGATGATCCCGTGGAATCGGCACTGTCAGAATGGCTTGAGGCTCAGGGCCGAAATCCATTCATGGAAATAACGGTTCCGGACGCAGCCATCAAGCTGGTACAGGCCTGTGGTCGTCTGTTGAGAACAGAGCAGGACACCGGCCAGATCACATTGCTGGACCGAAGAGTGATCACCGCCAGGTATGGTCGCATGATTCTGGATTCTCTTCCGCCTTTCAGAAGAGCAATAGAACACGCAGTTCTCTGAATTTCCCGGAGAGTGGCTGCTTCTGCTGTCGATGCCGGTCAATGACGGCAGAAGCCAGACCAGATGCCGGTTTCTGAGTTTTCTTCCGACTTCTCTTCCGGCTTCGCCACTGTCTTAAAGCCGCTCAAAAAGCTTGTTTTCTTCGGAAGAAGAATTTTCATCCGAGGAAGGCTCTTCCTCTGTGTTCGTATCTTCGTTGTTGGCAACGAGGCTGTGAAGGTCGATGACCCATTCGCTTTTATTACTCTCGTCCTGCCTTGATTCTTCTTCATCGGCAAAGCCGGTCAGCGACAATGCGGACAGGGGAAAGATCAGGGCCAGTGCAGTCAGTTTCTGTTTAATCATAATGTATACCTCTTGGTTGTTTCTTTCTCGTCTCAATAGTTTTGACTGCAAGATGCTGAAAATGTTCCCTGAATTTTCTTCGGGCCGGAGTCGATTCCCGGAGATTGGCTTTTATTTTTCTCTCATTCCAACGCATCCGCTGATCAGGTAGAATGGACGGCTGTTTTTTATTGTGGAAATGATTCCTTCCTCTCACTGCCCAAGTCAAGCCATCCGGTTCTGTTCCCGATTAGGAGCATTAGCCATGTTCACGGTCAATACCGGCAGCTGAAGTGATATTTCCCGATTTTTCATCGAACCCTGAACGATACTGAGCGATAAATCATGCTTGAAGTAAACCCTATCAAGGAGCGTATTAAGGATCTGACAGCACGTACTGACGTGCTTAGGGGGTACCTTTGACTACGCTCACAAAAGTGAGCGTCTGCAGGAAGTAGAGCGGGAGCTTGAAGATCCGGATGTCTGGAATGAGCCAGAACGTGCCCAGGCCCTGGGTAAGGAGCGTTCCATTCTGGAAGGCATTGTTTCTACCATTGAACAGCTGACATCAGGCCTGGAAGATGCCAGTGAATTGCTGGAAATGTCGGTGGAAGAGCAGGACGAAGACGGTGTGGAAGGCGTTGTGGAAGAGCTGGACCAGCTAAGCGAAAAGCTGGAAGAGCTGGAGTTTCGTCGCATGTTCTCCGGAGAAATGGATCCCAATAATGCCTATTTGGACATTCAGTCGGGTTCCGGTGGAACAGAAGCTCAGGACTGGGCCAACATGTTATTGCGTATGTACCTGCGATGGGGTGAACAGCGGGGCTTCAAAACTGAAATCATTGAAGTGTCTGCTGGAGAAGTGGCTGGCATTAAGTCGGCTACGGTTCAGTTTACCGGTGAATACGCTTTTGGCTGGTTGAGAACAGAAACAGGTGTGCATCGTTTGGTACGAAAGTCTCCATTTGATTCCGGCAACCGCCGCCATACCTCTTTCTCATCGGTTTTTGTCTCTCCGGAGATAGACGATAACGTTGAGATCGAGATTAATCCGGCCGACCTTCGAATTGATACCTACCGCTCCAGTGGTGCCGGTGGTCAGCACGTAAACACCACCGACTCTGCGGTTCGTATTACTCACGAGCCTTCAGGCATTGTGGTGCAGTGTCAGAACCAACGTTCCCAGCACCAGAACAAGGACAAGGCCATGCAGCAGTTAAAAGCCAAGCTGTATGAGCTAGAGATGCAGAAGCGCACTGCAGACGCTCAGGCTCTGGAAGATTCCAAGTCCGATATTGGTTGGGGCAGTCAGATTCGTTCCTACGTTCTGGATGATTCCCGCATCAAGGATCTGAGAACCAGCGTAGAAACCCGTAATACTCAGGCTGTTCTTGACGGAGATCTCGATAAGTTTATCGAGGCAAGCCTCAAGAAAGGCCTGTAATCTCAGCCGTTAACAGAGAACAGTTTACACAAGGGAGTAACAGGCAGCTGTTTGCTCCCAGCCCCCAAGGGGGTGAACTGGAGAAAATATGTCTGAAGAACAGATTTTAGATGCCCGGGAAGAGAACCGGCTGGTGGCTCTTCGCCGTGAAAAACTCAATACCATTCGTTCTGAACGGGTCGCTTTCCCAAACAAATTCCGTCGTGATGCGCTGGCTGCAGATCTTCAGAAGGCGTTCGCTGATACCAGTAAGGAAGAGCTGCTGGACGCCGGCAAGAAGATCAAGGTCGCTGGCCGTATCATGCTGAATCGCGGCGCATTCATGGAAATTCAGGATATGTCCGGTCGTATCCAGGTTTACATGAACCGCAAAGCGCTGGCTAAAGAAGTACTGAAAGAAGCCAAAACCTGGGATCTGGGGGATATCATCGGTGCTGAAGGAACCCTTCAGCGTTCCGGCAAGGGCGATCTCTATGTGGATATGGAGCATGTAGAGCTGCTGACCAAATCCCTGCGCCCTCTGCCCGAGAAGCACAAGGGGCTGACCGATACAGAAATGCGTTATCGTCAACGTTATGTGGATCTGATTACCCGTGAAGAATCTCGTGAAACTTTCCGTATTCGTTCCCGTATTGTTCAGGTGATTCGTGACTATTTCCATGGGCAGGACTACATGGAAGTAGAAACCCCGATGCTACAAGTGATTCCGGGAGGTGCAACGGCACGCCCGTTCGTGACTCACCATAATGCACTGGATATTGATATGTACCTGCGCATTGCTCCGGAGCTCTATCTGAAGCGTTTGGTCGTGGGCGGATTCGAACGAGTGTTTGAAATTAATCGGAACTTTCGTAACGAGGGGTTGTCTACACGTCATAACCCTGAGTTTACGATGATTGAGTTCTACCAGGCTTACGCAGATTACATTGACATGATGGATCACACGGAAGCCCTCTTTAAGCGTCTGGCCAAGGACGTTACCGGTGGGACGACATTGACTTACCAGGGTAACGAGATCGATTTCGGCAAGCCATTTGTGCGTATGTCGGTTTTCGATTCTATACTGCACTTCAATCCGGATCTTGAGGTTGCTGATATTGATACGATTGATTCAGCGACTCAGGTTGCGGAAAAGCTGGGTATCGAGGTCAAGGGTACCTGGGGTCTGGGCAAGATTCAGATCGAGATATTTGAGGAAACGGTTGAGCACCGTCTGATGGATCCGACATTCATTACCGAATATCCAACAGAGGTATCGCCTTTGGCACGTCGTAATGATGGCAATCCATTCATTTCTGACCGCTTTGAGTTTTTTGTGGGCGGACGTGAGGTGGCCAACGGTTTCTCCGAGTTGAACGATTCTGAAGATCAGGCTGAGCGTTTTCGTCAGCAAGTCGCAGAAAAAGACGCTGGCGATGATGAAGCCATGCACTTTGATGCAGACTACATCAACGCTCTGGAGTATGGTTTGCCGCCAACGGCGGGTGAGGGTATTGGTATAGACCGTCTGGTCATGCTGTTTACTGATGCACCTTCCATCCGTGATGTACTGTTGTTCCCGCACATGCGACCCCAGCAGTAATCCCGGCTGGATTCCGGCAGTCAGTCTATCTGTCTGCCGAACCTTCAGCCCAGTCTTCAGCGGCCATTGACCAAGCTTGGAGCATGACTGTCTAACGTCGGTTTTCAAGCTGAAGTACAAGAAGATTGGCGTAACTGGAATTCCTCTTTTATTTTTAGAGATGGCTTCAGGCGTCATAAGACTAACAGGCAACTGCAAGGCATTTTCTCATGGAAGCAACGTACAGTGACGAAAGAAACTGCGTCCTATCGCAGATGGCCCAAAATGAAGGAGCTGCTCTCGGAGACGGAACTCTGAAATATCAAGGACGTAAAACCAGTCGGGCCAACAGTGAGCAACGTCGTCGAACCATTTTGGAAGCAGCACTAAGAATCGTGGTAAGGGACGGAGTCCGTGGCGTAAGGCACCGCGCTGTTGCCAAAGAAGCTCAGGTACCTCTCTCTGCAACCACCTATTACTTCAAAGATATTTCCGACCTCATTACAGACACTTTTACCCTGTTTGTGGAAATGGGGGCTGAAACCTTCAAGGCATTCTGGGAAGAGTCAGACGATCAACTGCAAAAGGCGCTCTCCCTGCTCGATGGCACCAATGATGCCAGAGCTCAGTTTGTCGATCAGATGCTCAATCTGGCGGTTGATTATGTTGGCAACCAGCTGACTGAGCACCGTGATTATCTGATTGCAGAACGGGCTTTCCAGCTGGAGTGTCTGAGGAATGAAACTCTGCGTCCCATCGCGTTTAAACATCAGACCTACCTGTTGAACAGTCTGGTCTCACTCTTCAGGCGCACAGGCTCCTCACAACCAGAAACCGATGCTCAACTTTTTGCCTCTTTCATTGCGCAGGTTGAATATGAGGGGCTCTTGCAGGAAGGTAGGCTGGATATGGCACCGATCAGAGAAAGACTGCATCGCCAGATCGTTTTGATGTTCAGCAATGGTCACTGACTGACTATCAACGGCCATTCTACAGGAAGTAAGAACAGAGATAACGTACACCTCTCTTCTATTGGTGTACGATGTTTTTTTTCGTGAGCCAGCTCGGTATTATCCATTTGTGTATAATGGCCCGATTGTCATCCGGTTCTTATCTTAAACCTTTGGAACAGAGGGAATCCTATGCAGGAAATCAGGCTCGAGCCGTCCTGGAAGACTCATTTGCAGAATGAGTTTAACAAGGAGTATATGCAAGTTCTGCGTAGTTTTCTGCTGACTGAAAAGGCCGCTGGCAAAACGATTTACCCAAAAGGCAGTGAATATTTTCGGGCGATGGATCTGACGCCTTTTGAGCAGGTCAAGGTAGTGATCCTTGGGCAAGATCCCTATCACGGTCCGGGTCAGGCCCATGGGCTCTGTTTCTCGGTGCGTCCCGATGTTCGGATTCCTCCGTCACTGGTCAACATGTATAAAGAGCTGCAAAGTGATCTTGGGATTCCTCCCGCCCGCCATGGTTGTCTTGAACACTGGGCTGAACAGGGCGTTTTGCTGCTCAACAGCGTCTTGACCGTTGAGCACAAGCAGGCCGCTTCTCATCAGAAGCGAGGTTGGGAGCAGTTTACTGACAAAGTGATTGCTGAGCTGAACAATAAAAGGGAAGGGCTGGTGTTTATCCTCTGGGGCAGTTATGCCCAGCGCAAGGGGCAATTCATTGACCGTAGCAAACATCTGGTATTGCAGGCTGTGCACCCTTCGCCTCTGTCGGCAAACCGGGGCTTCTTTGGCAGTCGGCCTTTTTCCCAGACCAACGATTATCTGGCCTCTAGAGGTTTGCAGCCCATTGACTGGCAGCTGCCAGCTATTTAAAACGGGTTATGTTGCTAAATCAAACTCTATAGTGATAGCGCAGATTAGCTATCAAAATGGAGATGTCTTCAAATTTATATACAATCCGGTATTCATTATTTAAGCGTCTTGACCAATAACCTGATAAACCCTGTTTCAATGGCTCTGGCTTTTCGGTTCCTTCATAGAACGTTCTCTTAATTTCTTTAATTAATGAGTTGACCCGTTTATCTGTTTTTTGCCAGTAAAGGTAATCGTCCCAAGCTCACTCTGAGACAGTCAGCTTCATTCCATCAGCTCTCGTTCAGTACCTGTTCTATTTTCTAACTCAGCTATAGACTCAAACAAACGACGAGCATTTTTTGGACTTCGCAGTAAATATGCTGTCTCTTGCAGCGATTGATAGTCGCTCATTGACATCATAACGACTGGTTGTTCACCTTTTCTGGTAATCACTACCGGACCATGGTCAAAACACACTTGTTGCATGGTTTTTGCCAGATTATTTCTTGCTGATGTATAACTAATCGTATCCATAGCTTTCCTCTACTGTACATCTTCATTATTCTGTAAAGTTTTTTAGTGCAACTTAACGAATTTATCCAGCCGATTCGCTTCGCTTACGGCAGATAAAAGGCTGAATGAGTATTTGAAAGTCCCCGTCGTTTCTTCAGATCGTCAGCTCACCAGAAATATTCTGTCCGATCAGCTCTCTGATCTCCCGGGTTGAGTGACCCTTTGACAATAAATGATGAAGCTTGCAGAACATGGCTTCTGTCGTCGTATCCAGACCCCCTATAACCCCCGCTTTGGCGAGCGCCGAGCCTGCAGCATAACTGCCTTGATGAACAGAGCCCCTGTGACATTGGGTCAGGTTTACAATGATCTTGCCGGCATCTGTCGCCTTTTTCAAAGTGTCCAGCAGTACCGGGTCGCCGTCAGGGCCATTTCCCGTGCCATAAGTCCTCATGATAAAGGCTTTTTGAGGTTGGTTCAGGACTGTTTCCAGCCACTGGGCAGTGATACCGGGAAAGAGTTGCACAATACCGACCAGGGTATCTTCAGAGCATTCAAGATGAAATTCTGGCTTGTTTTCAGGTTTCAATAACAGCAGGTCATTGAGCTCGATGTTGATATCAGCACGCCCCAGCCATGGGAAGTTAGGGGAGTCAAAGGCATCAAACAGATAGGCATTTTGCTTACGAGCCCGGTTGCCGCGCATTAAACGTCCGTTAAAGTACAGACACACCTCGTTGATGCGTTCATCAGTGGCAATACTCAGGGCACCAACAAAGTTTTCCAGACCATCACTTCGAGGTTCACACAGTGGGATCTGGGAGCCAGTGAAGATAACCGGTTTACCGAGATTGCGAAGCATAAATGACATCATTGAACTGGAGTATGCCATGGTGTCAGTACCGTGCAGAACTACAAAACCATCGTAGTCTTCATAGTGATCGGCAATATCCGTTGCTATCTGCTGCCAGTTTTGTGGGCGGATATTACTGGAATCGATCAGTTCCTCATATTCTACCAGTTCAAAGTCCGGAAGGCCCCGGCGGGTGTGGAGAGGTAGCTTTTCGTCCAGAAGCGCCTGCATATTACCAGAGGGGGCATAACCCGAATCAGTGGGTTTCATGCCAATGGTGCCACCGGTATAAATAACGTAGATTTTTTTGGTCATATCAGCAATTTCAGTAGCTGTAGTGGTTAATGAGTCGGTCTTTCAATCCTGACGAACGCAGGGTTTTCTGTTGAATGGCTTTAACCAGAATCTGCGGCAGTGCAAACAGGTCCAGCCTGGTCTTGGCCCGGGTGATGCCGGTGTAAAGCAATTCCCGGGTAAGCACCGGTGTCATCTGCTCTGGAAGTGCCATGACAGTGTGGGGGAATTCTGACCCCTGACTTTTGTGTATCGTCATAGCAAAAACGGTCTGGTGTTCTGGCAAGCGACTGGGCAGAAGGTACTTGAGGCTTCCGTCGGCTAATTCAAAGACCACTTTCAGACGGTTGTTGCGATCAGGCATAGCAATACCAATATCACCGTTGTACAGGCCAAGGTCATGAGCGTTGCGGGTAATCAAAACCGGGCGGCCCGGATACCATAAGCCCTCCGATGGAATCAGGTTTCTTCTTGCCAGAGCAGAACGAATGCCATCATTCAGTCCTTCAACCCCCCAGCGTCCTTCCCGCAATGAACAGAGCAGGCGAAAATGGTTAAAGGCCCTCAAAACCGTCTTTTCATCTTGCTGATCATGAATGGCCTGAAGATAGGGGGTATAGCCTTGTGCGCAGAGTGACATCAGTTGCTGGTAACTATTTTCGTCCACTGGGTACAGGGCAATATCATCAAACATTTGCTGAAATACCCTGATTGTTTGTCTGGCGTCGCCTTTGTTGACGGCCTTGGCCAGAGTGCCTATCCCTGATCGGGCATCAAATCGGTAACTTTTCTGAAGCTGACAGAAGCGGTCGTTGATGGCCAGGTTTTTTTGTGTGAAACAGGCTGCTGCGTTGTTCTGTTTTGCTGTGGGCATTTGTCGCATTGAAAACGACTTCATATTAAAGCCTGTTAATTGTTCCAGTGTGTCAGCCTGTGCCAGTGTGTAACCACCCTCAGCAGCCGAACAAATATCACCCAGCACACTGCCAGCATCAACAGAAGCCAGTTGATCCCTGTCGCCCAGCAGTATGATCCGGGCATGTTCAGGCAGTGCATCCAGCAGCTGACGCATTAGTGGCAGATCGACCATCGAGGCTTCATCCACCACCAGTATATCCAGATGCAGGGGGTTGCTGGCATTGTGGCGAAATTCTGGTCGGTTAGGGATGACACCCAATAGCCGATGAATCGTGCCAGCCTGACCTGGAATCAGATTACGGATCTCTTCACCGCAATGAAGAGTCGGCAGAGCGCCACCCATTGATTCAGTGAGTCGAGCTGAGGCTTTACCAGTGGGTGCCACCAGACGGATGTCGGGTATTTTGCCACTCTTCATACCTTTTTCAACCAGCATGGCCAGCAGTCTTGTCACGGTCGTTGTTTTACCGGTACCGGGTCCACCGCTGATGATGACCAGAGGTTGAGTCGCCGCCATGGCTGCTGCTACTTTTTGCCAGTTCAGGCAACAGTGTTGCGGTATCAGTTGATCAAGAGTTTTAAGGTCATCAGTTTGCCTCGCAGACAGGAGTGTTTGGGTAGCGGCCTGCCAGTCAACGGCCTCGGGAAATTCTACATCGAGCCATTTAATCAGATAGTCTTGTAGGGGCTGTGAATCGTTCGTGTTGGGTCGATTCTCAAGAAGAGTGGAATAGTTTCGCTGAAACAGTCGATCCAGGATAGTTCTGGTTTCCTGAAGGTCTTCCGCCTGCCTTCCCAGTTTGAGCAGGTGCCGGGCAACCAGGCACTCATGTTGCCAGTATCGGTACAGGTAGAGTCGTTTACCGTCCAGAATCAGAGGCGTATTGGATTGACCATTGCTGACAACAGGGCTTGAGAGCAAAAGACGGATCAGTGTTTCTTCGGAGTGAGTGTCAATGTACGCTATTGCTCTGAGTGGGTCGCTCTGTGTCCGACTTAATTCGAACAGTGGGGCATTAAATAAGTGGCTGAACTCCAGACAGAGGTTGCCCCGGCCCAGCTCATGACTGATGAGGGCTGCCACCAGTACTACACAGGGTGTGTCGTCCAGTTCCTGAATAAAACGGGCAAACTGATAATCCAGAGGGCGAATCTTGCCTTGTTGGTAAAGATGCTTGATGACATTGATCATGAAGAGACTCCGGACCGGGTGGAGCTTTCTTCACTCGAGGCAGGATCTCCATAAAAAAGACGATCCAGTTTTTCAATCAGGGCTTTATTGGGGCGACAATGGAAAATACCCGGCTGGTCAGGCTCATCTTTTCGGATGCCTCTGAGGAACAGATAATAAACACCGCCAAAATGTCGTTCAAAATCATAATCTGGCAGTCTGCTGCTCAGCAATCTGTGCAATGCCAGTGAGTAAAGCTGATACTGAAGATCATATCGGTGCTCAATCATGACGTTCTGCATATTTTCCCGCGTGTAGTCGCTGAGCTGATCTCCCAGCCAGTTTGACTTGTAGTCCAGAACATACCAGCGGCCATTATGTTCAAAGGTCAGATCGATAAAGCCTTTTAACATTCCTTTCACGGTCACAAAGTCGAGTAATTCCGCTTGGGCAGACAGCTTGTCTTCTGATTGCAGGATAGCGTTTAATTCCCTGGCTCTGAGTTTGTCTACTGGAAGGTAAAACTCCATCTCGACTTTTTTGGCGTGTATAGGAATATCTCCCAAAGTTAATCCAGTGTCGTTCAATGGGGCGTGCAGGCAATGATCCAACATATTCTCGAGGGTAGGGCACCACTTTTCATCAAAGCCTTCCGTTTGTAAGTGTTCGAGAACGTAGCTGGATAAGTCGCAGGGCTGGGAGTTCAACGTATCTTCTGCCAGATTTTCGAGGTTTTCGAACAGTGCGTGCAGAAAGGTTCCGGGTCGGGCGCCTTTCGGGAAAGTGAAAATATCCAATCTTTCTGCTTCCGATTGCAGTTCACTATTAACAGATTCTTCTGTCTCACTCATCACTTCGATATCAAGACCGGCTGTTTCCATTGAGGCATCAGGCGCTTGAACTGCCTGGTGCCTCTGCACTTTCTTATGAGAGTGTGAGGTTCTGGACAATGCAGAGTAGCTGGTTACCCACCAGTCTTTCTGGATCTCACCCCGGAACTCTGCCGCGACAAGATGAAGGCTTTCTTCAGATTCGCTCCGGTAGACTGGGAGTTGAAGCTCTTCAACGGGCTGGAAATTAATGGCAGGGTGCCTTTGCGCCAGATGTTTCAATTGTTGCTCAAGCGTCGCATAATCAAGTACCTCAGGGCCGTTCAGCAACCAGCCAATGGCCGTTCTGTGCAGATCAGTCAGGTCACCTTTTCGTCCAGAACCACTTTTGACGGGAGCCATGCCCATATAGCAACGATAGATTGAACGAGTCAGTGCTACGTAAAGTAGTCGAATGTCTTCAGCCAGTCTTTCTTTGTCGGCTTTGATCAGAGCCTGATCATCACCAGACAGGTCCAACGTGGTGTGCTGGCTGTCATGATAAACCGGTTCTTCCGCTTCTCTAAAACTGCAGATATAGGGCAAAAACACGACAGGGTATTCCAGGCCCTTGGATTTATGGATGGTGACAATCTGTACCCGGTTGCGTTCGCTCTCAAGGTGCAGTTGCTGCTCATCGGCATTGGTATCCGGTTTGCTGATGTGTTCAGACAGCCATCGCTGCAGAGCGTGGGGACTCTCCAGCTCAAGACTGGCTGCAGCCAGCAGTTCACCCACATGCAACAGGTTTGTCAGACGCCTCTCGCCATTATCTTTTGCTAACAGTTGCTCTGCCAGTTTACGCTTTTGCACCAGTACTCTGAGCATTGGCAGAACGCCCTGTTTCATCCAGATCTGATGGTAATCTGAAAACTCTTCAACGGCGCGTTCCCAGGCAAGCTCATCGTCGTTCAGTGCATCCAGAGTCTCAGCTGTCAGATCCAACAGTGGCGTGGCCAGAGCCGATCTCAAGGTTCTATCGTGGCCCGGGTTGAGGCAGGCGGTAAGAATTCTTAGCACATCAACCGCCTCGTTCGAAGCAAATACGGAATCACTGCTGCTCAGATAAACACTGGGAATTCCCTGTTTTGCCAGGGCTTCCCTGATCATCAGGCCCTGTCGGCCAGTTCTCACCAGTATGGCAATATCCCCGGGTTTCAGAGGCTGTTGATTTTCGTCTGAATGAATGGCAGCCTGAGCCTGGCTCAGTAGTCGGTTGACTTCACTGGCTGTCGCCAGGGTCATTGTCTGTTCATACTCTGTTTTGCCCACTGCGGTGCCTTCATTGTCCTGCCACCAGATGGTAAGAGCCGGAACCTCAGTGTTTGCTTCCAAAAGACGCTGCTTATCAGCTTTTGGTGAAGGTTTAACAGATAAAAATGGAATGTCTTTGTAGATAAAAGGAGGACGACCGTCGTTGTCTTTTGGGGTGTGAAGGCTCATTTCAAAGACCCGATTGACACTGTCCACCATGTTGCTGCCGGAGCGCCAGTTGGTATCCAGAGAGTAATGAGCCGAGACCTGATTTCTGGCCTGCATATATGTAAAGATGTCGGCTCCCCTGAACGCATAGATAGCCTGTTTTGGGTCGCCGATCATAAACAGTCCGGCACTACGGCTGGAGCTTGAGTGACTGGGATAGATCCGGCTGAAAATGGCGTACTGCAGTGGGTCGGTATCCTGAAACTCATCAATCATGGCGACCGGAAACTGGACTCGCAGTTTGGTGGCCAGCTGTTCGCCATGATTTTCATGAAGTGCTTGATGGAGACGAGTCAGAAGGTCGTTAAACGACATCTGATGCTTCTGGTCTTTAATCGAGAGGCTTCTCTGCTGAATGCTCGACAGAGCTCTGGCGAGCATCATGCTTTTGAAAGCATCCTGAATACTGGCAGGTTGATTCAGCAAGTCTTCGATGAGAGCAAAAACCCTGTGCGTAGGCAATTTGCCGTTTTTGGCAAGGGCGTTTTCCAGAATCTCCCTGCCATAGATTTCCCAGCTCTCGTTCTTGCCAAGGTCCGGAAAGAGAGCATCGCTGTTGGCAAACGCTGCCATTTTGGCTACTCGCTTGAAAGGTTTGCTGTTTTTTTTAAGGCCACAGGACAGCAGTTGATCTTCGATGTCGTGGCGGTTGTCACGCCAAAGGTTTCTGATGGTCAGAGCGGGTTCAACGTACTGACGGTTGAAGCGTTCAAGGGTGTCAGGCATTCCGCCGGTTTCAACCTGTAGCCCCGGTTTGCCCAGTAGCCCTCGCAGGCTTTTCAGCAGGTCGCCGGGGGTTTTCCAGACAGATCGGGCCAGTCGTACCAAGGGTTTATTTAATGGGTAAAGTTCGGTACGCCAGAAGTCTGCGGCTGACTGCTCCAGCAAGTGAGATTCGTCGGTAATCAGTTCATTGGAAAATAGCGTGCCACTTTCGAAGGCATGCTGTCTCAGCATTCTCTGACAGAAGCCGTGTATGGTGAATACGGCTGCCTCATCCATCTGACGTTCTGCGGCCAGCAGCAGTCGAGCTCTTTCTGTATGATGATCAAGGTCGTTCATCAGTGTTGCTATGAAGTCATCATCCGTCAGACTCTTTTCAAACGCCTCTCTGGCCTGATGTAGTCGGGCGCGAATACGATCTCTCAGTTCCCCAGTGGCTGCCTCGGTGAAGGTGACTACCAAAATCTGGTCAACTGTCAGAGGTTTGCAGTGGGCTGACTTTTTCTGATCGTGCTCGGGCCCGTGCCCAAGGACCAGCCTGAGAAAAAGGTTGGCAATCGTATAGGTTTTGCCTGTTCCGGCGCTGGCTTCGATCAAACGGTTTCCGTGCAGGGGGAAGGTTCGTGCTTCCAGCTGCATTGGTTGGTTGGCTATTTTTGTTATGGGGTGTTGCTCCATTAAAGGCACATGAGTGGTTGCAGTCATTTTCGGCTTCCCTCTGAAACCACTTCGATCGTGTCAGTCATGGGCCCGAGAATAAGACGGCTCAGGTCGGTAAATTCGTCAAAGATGGGTTCTAGCTCAGGAAACGTTCGTTGTATGTAAGCATTCTCAATTTCCCCGTGAACCATGAAACCACCATAAAAGGCTGTCTCGGCCGCTTTGCGTGCTTTTTCCTCCTCATCCATTTTCTCCAGCCACGCCTGTGAGGTCGCAGGAAAGAAAGGAACAGGTCGAGTTTGTCCCCTGAGGTAAAGCGATACCAGATCGTTAAGGTAAGCTCTGGCCTGTTGTGCAGGGATGACAGTAAACACTATCTCTTCGTCCAGGCCTATCAGCCGGGTATGGCCAGTTGCTCCCGAATTTTCCTGAGAGGTGCAATACAGGAGATGTTCTATCCAGACGAATAGCTTGTCTTTTGCTTTCAGTCTGGCAGCCCGGTAGCGCAGCAGCCCGGAATTCTGACCTGCAAATGAGTAATGTTGTTTCAGCCAACCAGTGACCTTGATACCGGCGACTGAGAGATTGACCTCAACATCATCCAGGGGTTTAAGAATGGCATCCCTTAGCTTTTCCACGAGAGGAGAGACACTATTCTGTTGGTCTTCCAGCAGCAGTTCACCGAAGGCGCCATGGGGTAGTGTACCAGTGGCGTTTAATTTTTCCCGGAGGCTGTCCAGGCTGCTCTCTGTGAGTAAGGCTTCCAGTATGGATGATTTGAGCCAGTATGTGTCCAGTGCGTCCAGAGCAAAAGGTTCAGTGTCGGCTAACAAGGTTTCTTCCTGTTCGAAGAAGACCTTTAATCTCCGGTTGCAGAAATATTGACTGGGATTACGAAAGAATCTCAATAATTCCGGAACTTCCAGTTCTTCTGGTAATTCACGGGATTTTAGCGATGAAGTCAGAAAAGGTGCTGATGATTCAGTGGGATTACTGGCTGCCGGAAGCCATTCTTTTGCGTAACTGAAGAGGCCAGTGTCCGGAGTGAAGTTTTCCTGACTGAATGGTTGCAATCGGTGTTCTGTGATCAGGTTCTGAAAAGCTTTACTATCAGGGAAAAACTGACTGCAATATTCCTGCAGTTCCGTCACCAGCACCGAGGGTATACGTTCACTGTTGTCCTTGATATTTCGACCGGTGTAACTGATGTAGAACGTCTGGCGTGCAGACAGCAAAGCTTCCAGAAACAGATAGCGGTCGTCTTCACGGCGAGAGCGGTCACCCCGCCGAGGGGTTTCTGTCATCAAGTCAAAACCGGCAGGAGGTATACTTCTCGGATAAGCACCGTCATTCATGCCCAAGAGACAGACTACCTTGAAAGGAATGGAGCGCATGGGCATCAGTGTGCAGAAATTGACGCGGCCTGAAAGGAATTTCTGGCTGCTCCTTTCACTGGTGAGCCGTTCTGTCAGGTAATCCAGCAAAACGGGTCGCGATAGTCGGTTGGTATAGCCTGCATCACGAACTTGCTCTGTCAGGTGTTCCAGTGAGCTTCTGACCAGTTTCAGTGCGTACTCATCTTCTTCGTCGGTTGCAAAGAAGTTTTCGAGTATCTGGTTGATAAAGAGAGTCCAGCTTTCAATGGATCGGGATTGGTTGAGTTGCAGAATGAGTTCAGAGGCTGCTTCAACAAAGGCCGCCAGTTGACCGCTCAGAACCGCATTCATTCCCTGAGAGGAATCCATTGGTAGTATACCCGAGAAAAGACCGGAATCTTCCGGAAGCGCATAACCCAGCAGCATGCGCTTAAGGCCAAAGAGCCAGGAGTTGCTCTCTCTTGGGGGGACGCCAAAGCCACTCTGGTGTTCAGGGCTTAATCCCCAGCGAATGCCTGACTCATTGATCCATCGGCGCAGGAGTTCAAAGCCCTTTTCATCAATCTGGAAGCGTCTCTGAATAGCTGGAATTTCCAACAGTTCCAGCATGTCCTGAGCACTACAGCGTTGATTGTCCAAATCAAGCAGTTCCAGCAAGCCTTTCAGTAGAGGAAATTCCTGACGGGCACTTCGATCTGAAATAGCAAAGGGGATGTATCGTGGATCGTTGTGATGTTCCGGCAGGCCACCAAAAACAGCCCGAATCCATGGGCTGTACTGATCGACGTCAGGCAGCATGACAACAACATCTCTGGGCGTGAGATCAGGATTCAGCTCAAACAGTCTGAGTAGTTGGTCATGCAGAACTTCCAATTCTCTGAGCGCGCTGTGGCAGTCATGGAAAACCAGAGATGGATCGTCAGAGGCAATAGTGACCGGACTTTCCATACTTCTGTCGGTCAGATTCAGGATATCTTTTTGAATCCGGTGCAGCAGGGAGTCTTCCTGACCATCCACAAAGGCAGTGATTTCTGTGGCATCCAAATCATGTAGCTGGTGCATATAATCTCTGCCCAGCTTACCCATTGAGGCTAACAGAGCGTTACTTTGCTCATCAACCAGAGACTCGAAAAGGTCGGTCTGTTGTGAGGAGCCATCACCGGCTTGAGTCGTCGACTGGCTGGCGTGTTTATTAAAGAGCCGTGCAGCCAGTTTAGCCAGATATTTAGGGTCTTTCTCGTCTCCCCAATAGTATTGGCAGGGGTTGCAGACCATTAGATGGACATCGGTTTGCTGACCCAGTGCTTTCAGGGTTCTCACAAAATGCGGGGGGAGTGCAGAAATCCCAAAAACAAACAATCTGCGGGGCAACGACCGTTTATCAAGAGGTTGTTGATGAGAGTTATTCTCCAATGCACTCAGAAAACGGTGATGCATATTGGCCCGGTGCCAGTGAGGCTGGCCGGCTTCGGATGTTCTGGAGACTAGCGCCCGCCAGAGCACAGGCTGCCAGAGCTGATCTCTTGCTGTCTCATCCTTTCCCTGTTCCCAATCGGCAATCCATTCCGGACGATAAACCAGGTATTGGTCAAAAATATCAGCGACCTTGCCGGCCAGCTGGTAACAGCGCACGGTGTCGTTATCATCAGCCAAATAGTGTCTAAGAGACTTGAAGGCCTCTTCATCCAGCATATTGGGCAGCAATGACATCAGCTTCCAGGTCATGGCTTCCTTGTTAAAGGCTGAACGTTTAGGGACATCCGGCAACACCTTGACGAACATGTCCCAGAGAAAACTGGCTGGCAGTGGAAAGTTGAGCGATGCCGCAATGCCCATGGACTGTGCCAGCTCCTGCCGCAGCCACTGAGCCATGCCGGGGCTCTGAACAAGAATCTGTTCATCTTCCAGCGGGTTAGGAAGTGGCTCCCGCTGTATCAGGTCAATCAGCAGGTCTTTGAGCAGGTCAAGCTGGTTAGAGTGATAAATGGTGAACACGAGAGGAGAATCAGCCTGTATCAATGATGGTTCTAACTCTTCATGTTCTGGCGGGCTATGTCAACATAAATGGAGGGGTAAAGAGGTTTCGAGATAAAAATCCAACAATTTCAGGTGGTTCTGGCGATCTGTCAATGTTCTGTGTCAGGCTCTGCCATGTCTGTGCAGGGCATTCATCAGGTTCTTATGCCTCTTTTTCTTCTGTTTCGGGTTGCTGCTTTTTCCCGTGTATTGGTTGGCAATTTCCTTCTCGGCCGTTTTCAGACTGGCTTCGTCGGGCTTGATTTTCTGAAGGTAGCGACGACCTGCACCTTCCTTAATGTTCAGCTTTCCCCGTAGGGCGGCCATTTTGTCCATCAGGTTCTGAGCTTCAAGAATGCAGCTCTTGCTCTCATCAAGGCTTTGCTGGGATCGTTTTTCAATATCCATGATTCATCCGGAGTAGGTGTTCCTCTTCTCATTCTAGGTTCTTGTGTGTGAAATTGCGTACTTCACTCAGTGGCATGGCAGGTGATTCCAGGTAAAATGCTCGTGCTAAGTCCTATATAGACCCAGAACGAGCCCTTATGTCATACGCTCTAAAAATCCTTGAGCGTGAACACAGTTCTGAACCGATTGCCAGTCTGGAAGCCTTCGGTGATGAGTCTGTTTTCACAATAAAAAGAAAACGTGGCCTGATTTTTTACCTCATAAGCCTGCTTTTTTTCTGTGTTTTGTCGTTATCAGCTCATGCTGAGGAAAACAGGCCTAAGACGGATACCAGCTATTTCAAGCCGTTGAAAATTGCTTATACGCAGCACTCCCTGCCCTGGGCTTTCACTAATGATGCCGGTGAGCCCGACGGTCTGATACTCGATCTCTGGCGGGAATGGTCTGAACAGGTGGGGGTGCCCGTCAAGTTCTATCCCATGGCTCGTCAACAAGCGATTGATCGACTTAAAAACAATGAGATTGATGTGATTGCATTGCTTGGGACGGCGGATGAAGTGACTGAGAAAGGCATTCTGACCCGTGAGATCTTCCAGAGTAGCAGGGCTTTGTTTATCCGCAATGATATTACCCCAAGGCCCATTGAGACGTTGTTGTCAGAGTATCAGATTGCGATTTTGGACAAGGACCCTCTGAAGGAAAAAATTATTGAACGGTTTCCTGATGCCAGTCTGAAAGAGTACAACAATCAGCACTTGATGATTGATGATATTGCCGCAAAGAAGGTGGCGCTGTTTGCCGGTAATGCGGATGTATTGGGGTATTATCTTGAAAGTCGGGGGGTTAGCTCTGAGTACTCGTCCTATGAATCCCCTTTGGACAGTACTGTTTCACTCGTAGCTGGAATCAGTAGCAGGCGTTCTGCCCTGGGCTCTATCATTGAGAGCGGTATGGAAATGATACCGCAAGATCGCAAGAGTCTGGTATTCGGACGCTGGCTTGGTCATGATGACCAAACTTCAGGAAAACTGGTTATCGCTCTGGAAACGGCCTCGGCCCCGCTGTCTTTTGTCAACGCGCTGGGTAAACCGGCCGGTATGTATGTAGACATCTGGCAGAAGTGGTCTGAAAAAACTTCTACGCCTGTTCGCTTCAGAATGGGGGAGCAAACCGAGATTACTCAGGCGCTCAAGAGTGGCAAGGTAGATGTTCTCGGGAGTATTTCTCCCTCCAGGGCTCGCAGTGAGTGGATGCAAATGTCCAATCCGTTTTATGCCATCAGTTCACGAATTTATTATCGCAGTAACCAGTCGGTCAATGACCTGGGGCCTGATCTGGATGGCAGAAGGCTGGGCGTGGTGACAGACTCCAGTCATGAAGAGTTTGTCAACAAATGGCTTCCGGGGGTCATGCTGGTCACTCGTGACAATATCATTGAGTTGATTCAGAGTCTGTTCAGGGGTGATATCGATGCTTTCTTGGGGGTGCCTGTGGTGGTTGAGTCTGCCCTGGGAGCTCTGGGGCTGATCGGTGAGCTCAGCAGCAGCAAATACTTCAATATGAATGAGGCCATTGGTGCCGGGGTAGCCGCAGATAGAAGTGACGATCTGATTACTCTGGTTAACAGGGGGCTGGGAGATATCTCGCCTGAAGAGTACGAGGAGATTGAAGAACGCTGGATTGTAAACAGTGATAACCGGTATTTTGGCAAGGGTATCACCAAGGTCAACCTGACCGAAGCAGAGCGACGCTGGCTGGACAGGAATCGCATTATCCAGATTGATGTGCAGGCCCATCATCCGCCGTTCCTGTTCCAGGACGAGGAAGGAAATTATCAGGGCATAGCCGTTGATTATCTCCGTCTTCTTGAAGATCGTCTGGGTTTAACATTCCGTCTTAATCCATCCAAAGTCTGGACTGAATCTCTGGGTCGTGCCTATCGTCATGAAACCGATGTGCTTGGCATGGTACAGAAGACCGATGAGCGCAGTCGCTATCTGGATTTCACCAGCCCATTATTCAAAGTGCCATCCGTAATTCTGGCCAGAACCTCGGATAAAACCATTGAAAATATTCGTGATCTTAGAGGGCGCAATGTCGGTTATGTGCCTGGTAGTGCTTCTCTGGATGTTTTCAGGGCCAAACACCCTGGCATTTATTTCAAGCCGATGGCCAGTCTCAGTGTTGGGATTAACCGTGTTTCCAGCGGTGCTCTGGATGCGGTAATTGCGGACATTGCAGCTTCCAGTTTTGAACTTGATCGACTCAAAGTCACTAATCTTCGTGTGGTGGGTGAGGCAGGTTTTGAGTATGAATACGCTCTTGGCAGTCGCAATGACTGGCCCATGCTGGGTTCCATTCTGCATAAAACTGTCGACAGTCTGACTGAGGCAGAGAAGGCTGAGATCAACAGTCGCTGGGTCTCTATTACCGAATTAAGCTGGCAGCCTAATAAAGAGTTGTTCATCGGTCTGTTGCTGATCCTTGTGACGCTGATCCTGATTATTTACTGGAATCGAAGGCTGACTCTGGAAATCGGTGAGAGGGAGCGTGCCGAAGAAGAGTTGAAAGCCCGTTCAGATCTGGATCGTCTGCTCAGTGATATTTCCAGAAAGTTTATTAATAAACCGCTTGAAGAGGCAGTGCAGTATTTCCTCCGCAAGCTGGCCGTTTTTATGAGTTATGACGCGGCCCTGGTTTATTCGAGAACGGATGGACATTCAGCCATTGAGTATTTCTGGTCTGACAACAAGTCTCTGAGAATGGGGGAATTGAATGAGCTGCTTAGGGGTGCCCTCAGGCAAGGAAGTCAGCCATCTGAAGACGGTATAGCAACACTTAAGTTGAGCGTTGATAGTGAGCAGTCAGCCAAAAGCGAATCTTTGAGGAGCCTCAGTAAGGATGGCGTGGTAACGGGGATTCATGTTGCCATGACGTTATTCGCTGAACAGATAGGTGGGGTCATATTCCTCAATCGCCAGACCGAAGACGAGCTGTTGAGTGATGAAGTGGATCTCCTGCGCAGGGCCAGTCAACTGGTAGCTGTTGCGCGCTCAAGGCAGCTTTCCGAAGATGCCCTGAGATCCAGTGAAGAGCGTTATCAGCTGGCGATGGATGCCGCTTCCGATGGTCTCTGGGACTGGGATGTTGCTAATGAGCGTATCTATTTCAGTCCTCGATATCAGCGCATGCTGGGCTATGAGGCCGGAGAGCTGGCGAACACTCCGGGGGGTTGGCGTCGCCTGATTCACTCAGATGACAAGATTGCTACCGTTGATTTCTTCAACGATCAGTTTGCTCACTCGGATAAAGCCTTCGTCTATGAATACCGCATCAGACGCAGGGACGGTAGTTACGCAACAGTTCGGAACAAAGGTAAGGTCGTCTTCCGGGACAGTCGGGGCCATCCACTGCGTGCCGTGGGCACCATGGTGGATATCACCGAGCAGAAAGAGCGTGAGCGTGAACTGTCCATGGCTCGCTTCACCCTGGATCGGGCAGCCGATTATATTCACTGGTTCCGCCATGATGGCAGCCACAAATACGTGAATGAGTCTTCCTGTCGCGCACTGGGTTATACCCCTGACCAGGTGATGGAACTCAGTATTATGGATATCAATCCGGCGGTGACGGAGACTTCCTGGGAGCGGCTCTGGGACCAGCTGACCATGCGTAAGGCGATGACTTATGAGACCCTGCGCAAAACCCATGATGGCAAGGTTTTCCCGGTTGAAGTGACGGCAAACTATATGGAGTACGAAGGTGAAGGTTATCTCTCTGCTACCGGTCGTGACATCACTGACCGCAAGCATGCTGAGGAGACGCTTCATAAAGCCAAAGAGGCCGCAGATCAGGCTAACCAGGCGAAGAGTAACTTCCTGGCTAATATGAGCCATGAAATTCGTACGCCAATGAATGCCATTATTGGCCTGAGTCACCTGGTGTTGCAGACCGATATGTCTGACAAGCAGCAGGACTATGTTGCTAAGATCCAGTCTTCTGCCCATGCCCTGTTAGGTATCATTAATGACATTCTTGATTTCTCCAGAATTGAAGCCGGAAAGCTCAATATGGAGACCATTGATTTTAATCTGGAGGATGTTTTTGACAATGTTTATGACATCACCAACGTAAAGGCGGAAGAGAAGGGTATTGAACTCAGCTACGACATCGGGCCTGATGTTCCGCGCCACCTTCAAGGTGACCCTCTTCGTCTTGGACAGGTATTGATCAACCTGATTCACAATGCTGTGAAGTTTACCCATATCGGGTCCGTCAGGATAACCGTAAGACTACTGTCGATTAATTCAAAAACTGCCAGAATCTGTTTTGAAGTACAGGATACCGGTATCGGCATCAGTCGTGAGCACCAGGCCCGACTGTTTGAGTCTTTCTCTCAGGTTGACGGCTCGACTACCCGCAAGTTTGGTGGAACAGGTCTTGGCCTGGCCATCTGTCGAAGTCTGGTCAATATGATGAATGGTGATATTGAGGTGAAGTCCGAAATTGATCAGGGCAGTACCTTCCAATTTGATGTGGAACTGGGTCTGGGTGAGTCCATTGGACTCACTGACCAGTCGTTGGTCGGCAGACGAGTCTTGGTTGTTGATGACACCGAAGAAGCCCGCAAGTTACTGATTAGCCAGCTCAACAGTTTTGGCTGTGAAACGCTGGAAGCAGAGGACAGTGCAGCCGCTTTGGATATCCTGAGAGAGCACAATCTGGACTCTGATAATCCTGTGACTGTCACTCTGTTGGACTGGAGAATGCCAGAGACCGATGGTATTGAACTGGCAGAGGAGATCAGAGCCATGGAGCTTGATTCCATGCCGGTATTGATCATGGTTTCAGCCTACGGCCGTGAAGAAGTGATGGCCAGGGCTTCTGGCAGGGTGGACGCTTTCCTGATCAAACCGGCCAGCAGCTCCGTATTGGTAGAAACCATTCTGCGCACCCTGGATTATAAAAGCTCTGTTGGTGGCAGCAAGGGTGTCGACAGTCATGCCAGCAAGCAGACGTTCAAGGGTGATATTCTGCTGGTGGAAGATAATGAGATTAACCAGCAGGTAGCTCGTGAGTTGCTTGAAGGTATGGGGCTGACGGTGACTCTTGCAGATAATGGTCAGGAGGCCGTGGATATCCTTGAATCGAACACTTTTGATCTGGTCTTTATGGATATTCAGATGCCCCGGATGGACGGTTATCAGGCAACCAGAGTCATACGTCGAAATGTAGGTGATAAGGATCTGCCGATTGTTGCCATGACCGCCCATGCCATGACCGGCGACCGTGAACGTTGTCTGCAGGTGGGTATGAATGATCATATCTCCAAACCATTGAACCCTGTGGAGTTGCAGGAAATGGTAGACCGCTGGCTCCAGGTGTCTGATGAAGGGGCGTCATCGGGCCCTGCTGTAACTAAAGCGACTGAGCAGAAAGAGTTTGCAGAAGATCTTGAGAAACTGAAAGGCATTCATCTTCATAATGGTCTTAACCGCGTAAGAGGGAACGTCGAATTATACCGTCAGTTACTGGTGAACTTTTATCTGGATCAGGGAGAAGACTTGCAGAAGCTCCGGGATTGTCTGGATAAACAGGATTGGCAGGCTGCCCGTTTTATTGTTCATGGTATCAAGGGGGCTGGAGGCAGCCTTGGAGCAGAACATTTGCATATCACCGCGGCTCGATTGGAGGCAGCACTGAGAACTCGGGATGAATTGCCATCAAAAGAGCTGCTTAAAAGTTTCGAACACGCCTTTGAAGAGGTAATGGAGAGCCTCAGGCAACTGGTCGGGAAAGACCCGGAAGAAGCAACGGTTGGTGAAGGCAGGGTCGAGATTGAGCGCTTGTCCTTACTGATGAGTTCCATGATTACTCAACTTCAGGAAGGCGATGTTTCTGCTTCAGAGTCGTTGCCTGAACTGGTGGGCGGCCTGGTCGGCAAGGTCGATAAACACAAGCTGGACAGGCTGCAGAAAAGCATCAGAGTTTACGATTTTGAAGAAGCAGAGCAGATTCTTGAAGGTTTTCAGTCAGAAGTAGAGCTTTGAGAAAAGAGTGTTCAGCCTTTGGTTGATCGGAACATCTGAAAACTGAAACCAGGATGCCTGCATTGCTGTACAGGTATCCTCCTCCTTTCAGTCAAACATCATTCTCTTAGGTGGATTTAAATTCTAAATGGGCGGATTTAATTTACAAGTTGCAGACATTGATAAATCTTTTATTCTCTACTCATTGAGCAGTTCTCCTCTGAAAACTAATGGTATTCAGCTTATATAGACGTCAAAAGTAATGTATTTGACAATCGAGTTTGTAATCTATATATTTGCTCTCGCCAAATTTCATACAAGTAAAAATAACGGCGATGTAAAAGAGCTATGTTCCCAATTATCAGTCAAAAACCTTCTGACTATGCAGTCGGTAAAATTATTTGTGTAGGTAGAAACTATCTGGAGCACGTTAAAGAGCTCGATAATGATATTTCAACATCACCATTATTGTTCATAAAGCCACTCTCTTCTGTAGTACCTTTTGCAGGGAGCCTCAACATTCCTGAAGATTTTGGGGTAGTCCATCATGAATTAGAAATTTCCATCTTGATCGGTGAGGCGAAAGCTCCTAAAAGTTACAGCATTAGAGGGGTGGGTCTTGCTCTCGATTTAACCCTGAGAGATCTCCAGAATGAATTAAAAAAGCAAGGCCACCCTTGGGAAAGAGCAAAAGCTTTTTCGGGGTCAGCAGTTATTTCCGATTTTATTGAAATCGATGACTATTCTGATCTCGATCACCTGAAACTGATATTATACAAAAACAATAAACTGCAACAGAGAGGTAATAGTGGTCAGATGATTTTTAAGATTGAAGATCTACTTTATGATATTGACCGGGCATTTACTTTGCAGGCGGGTGATATTGTTTTAACAGGCACTCCAGCAGGTGTCAGCTCCCTATCTGGTGGTGACCAGTTAATAGCTGAGCTTTACGTAAGAAATAGATGCGAGCTAAAAACCAGTGCTAGCATTGCTTAATACACTATAAACCTCAAGCAATAAAAAAACGTTAAATATAGGGAGTTAGACAGTGTTATCTGAACGACACGACACGACACGACACGACACGACACGACACGACACGACACGACACGACACTGTAAGCCATCTCATACAGGGGAAGAAAGGTTTATTCATACAAATAAAAAAAAGAGAGCGCTCGATCAATATGGTTATGTGGTAATCAAAGGCGATGACTTAAGAGTCGGTATTGATGAAGAAATAAACTACGAAAGCATCTGTAACTTCTGGGATGATCTTCCTAAAGATGAATATATGAACGATAATGGTAGTTATCGACAGCGTAGGTTTGGTCGGTATGAATATAACTTTGAAACCAAAGAGCTACAGTGGATAAGAGAAAGTCAACACTTCTTTCAATCAAAAAATATTAATCATTTGAATGGCGGCTTAAACAGAAGGCTTCCTCCAGTTGACCTCAACTTTGCCAACTCTATCCTTCTTAATAGTCTTGTAAACTATTGTCTTGATATCATTCCTGTAGAAGACTATAGAACCAGAAAACTTATCATTAATACTCATCAGTTCCGGGTGAACACCAAAGAAAGTATGGTTGGCTTGCCAACGCCTGAAGGAATACACAGAGATGGTCATTATTTCGTTTCTCAACATCTTATTAAACGGAAAAATGTTTTGGGAGGCGTGTCTGGGATTTACAGCAATAAAAATGTTCCGATCGAGCATAAACAATTAAACTGGTTCCTCGATAGCATAATAATTAACGATGAAGTTGTAAAACATGACGTTTCCCCTCTATTTCCCGCACTACAAGATCAGCCAGGCTGGAGAGACATGCTCATTATTGACTATAACTTCGTATAGCTGGGACGATTTATGAAAGAAAGTATCAAAGAATCTAAACGAATAATCCTAATGATTGCAAAACTGGTCATTCCTTTCTCAATGCTGAGTGAAGTTTTGCAATATCTAGGGGTGGTCGACTATGTAGGTTTCATTTTTGAGCCTGCTACTCAATTACTTAAATTGCCAGCCGACGTAGCTGTAGCTTTCGCAGCCAGCTTTTTTCTTAATATTTACGCGGGTATAGCAGTTGCTTCAGGACTTGATCTTTCGCCTTATGAATGGACGATAGTAGGCACATTTATTGCGATATGTCACTCCATTCCCCTGGAGTCTGCCGTAATGAAAAAAGTGGGGTTTCCCATCCATATACATTGGATATCCCGTTTGTGCTTAGGCATTTTGGGGGCTTGGGTGGCATCATTTTTAACGCCTCAAGAATTGGTAGGCAGCGTAGGGAGCAGTCAAGTAAAAGCTGAATATGCTTCATTTGGCGGACTTGTATTGGGGGCTTTTTCTAATGCACTTTTGCTGACACTGAAAATTTCGATTTTGGTGGCCACACTGGTAGTGGCTTTTGACCTAATTAAAAAGCGAGCATTTTTTAAAGCGTTATTAGATAAACACACATATCTATCAAGCATGACCGTTGGCTGTCTTTTAGGAGTCACATATGGAGCGGGTATCCTGCTTAAAGATATAAAGTCCGTTGAGGAAGAGCAGAGGCTTTATCTTTTAACTTTCCTGCTGCTGGCTCATGGTTTAATTGAAGAAACGCTGATCTTTGCTATTTTTGGAGCTGATATAGTCGCAATTTTGCTAATACGCCTCGGAATAGCTATCAGTGTTGTAGTTATCCTTATTTTTATCACAAAAAAACTAATCACGCATAAATTCGTTAGATTGAAAAGCACAAATGAATAAAGTATTTATTACCGACAGAATAATTAACGCCAGCATAGAGAAAAAAATCCTTGGTGATTTCTTGGTGAGTGATCCTAAAAAGAATATTACCGTCTTGCTAGTTTGGCATCAAATAGTAGATGAAGAATTCCTTAATAAGTTCCCTCATGCAGAGGTGATCATTCGTTACGCTGTTATAGTCTTGAGGAGAAAAAGAAATTGGATGGTCAGGAACTACCTCTAAGTTATAAATTAATGTAGCGGATCATTGGGGGTTGATACTGTTGATATACATGAGTCGAAATTTTACAAACTCATAAAGATAGCACTGTGGTTTTGAGATCACCGAATCTAACATGCTTCCTCACCATGCCACAACTTTGGAGCTAGGTGTGTTTGGATTTAAAGAATGGGGGCGGGTTTGAGGTTTACAAAGGTACCTGCATTAATGTGCAGGTACCCTGACTTATGGACTCACTTATGGGCAATCAAACAGGTTTTAATATTGCAGTTCCTGTTTAGGATCTATTTCGTAAGGCAGTGGTTGGCAATTGAGTTTTGGACCTTCTTCACCCTCCAGTCGTACATCATTCTCTTGGGCAGATTCGACCCGAATGACTGCCAGCAGCTCGGTTCCCTGACCGGTTTGAATACTCTCAATTACTTCGCCTATCCCTTTGCCTGCACTATTGAACAGTCGTGTATCAGGTTCAACTGTCAGCTGTTGGTCCGAGCTGAGGCGATAGCAACGACTCTTTAGCTGCCCCAAATTTTGCATGCGGGCAACAATTTCCTGGCCGGTATAGCAGCCTTTTCTGAAGCTGACACTTTTCAGCGATGGCAGGTTCAGGTGCTGTGGAATGTAATTATTGGCAGTTTCCGGTGACAGGCTGGGCTCAACAGCGAGACAATCCAGCAGTTGCCAGTGGTGTTGCCCTTTGGGTGTGAACTGCTCAGTGAGTTTTTCCCAAAGTGTTGCCAGATGCTCGAAGGTAATCCAGAGTTCAAAACGATTCACGCTCCCGGAAACATTCAGAAGCCAGCCCTGCTGATCAATATCGAGTGCGCTGTTGCCATCGGGAACGTCATTAAAGACACTGGCTATTTTCTCTTCAACGGCATTTCCTGACAGTCCCAGGCAGACGTACTTCTGGTCAGGGGTCAGCTCGGTTTTATAAAAAACAGCGTATTTTCCCAGGCAGCTCCGAGTGCTTTCAACCAGTCCCTGGTGCATAGCCATCATGAATTGATCTTCACTGGCCTTGAGCAGAATGAAGCTGGTGAACATTCTGCCCTTGGGGGTGCAGGCCGCTCCTCCAGAAAACTGACCAGTCGTTAGCGTATCAAGATTGCAGGTGAGTTGTCCCTGGAGGAACTTCATACTGTCGGGGCCAGAAACCTGCAAAAGTGCTTTCTGGTTTAGAACAGATAATATCGGCTTTTCCGGTTCGGATGTTGAAGAGGGCTCACCAAAGCCAAGCAGTTTGCCGTTTTCATAACGAGCCCCCCGCTCAGTAAAAAACGTTTGGAATCTTTCTTCTCGATCGTTAGTCATGATCCATTCTCTTCAATGTTTTGTTCTGGTCAGTGTTCTGATTTTCAGTATCCTTGCTGGCTTGCAAATGGATACAGACAAGGGCGGGTGGACGTTGATTGTCATAATATAGAGTATTCAGAGCGCTAACTAAACCGTATAATGCTTCTCACTGAATGCCGGGAGCTTGTCTTGCCTGCATTTAGACAACTTTCCCAGAGTCTTATGACAAGGCTTTCTGTTTTTTCCGGTTGATTGAACTCGATCAAGGGAGTATTCCGAAAATGTTAAGCGCTGATGATTTCAGACGCCTGCAGTGGCACAGTCGACGCGGTATGCTGGAGCTTGATGTCTTGCTGGAGCCCTTCACCAATCAGGTTTTTAAAAAACTGTCTGCAGAAGATCAGTTTGTCTATTTGAAATTAATCGATTGTGAAGATCCGGATCTGTTTGCCTGGTTTATGGGGGATGGTCGTCCTCAGGATCCCGAGCTGGCGAGTATGGTGGACAAGGTTCTGCAATATGCCCGAAGTGGCTTGGATAGCGGTTTGGATAAAGCTTTAGATAGTGGTTTGAAGGATGCGGTCAGGGCCCAATGATTCTCTGATTGAAGTGCGGGCAGGTTTCTCTGTTCGTCACTTCATACTAACTGTTTTCTGTTATCTTTTTGCCAGTATGGCATTGTTTTTCACATCTCTTAACTTCCTCTGTACCATATTGTTGTTTGCAGTCCTGAATGCCTATGCCGTTTATTATTACCTGTCACAGCTAAAAAAAAGTCTTGGCACCAGTGTGCTTGCTATACGCTGGTATAGGGAGCGATGGTTCATTGGGACCCGAAAAGGTTGGCAGCCATGCATACCACAGGGCGAATGGCTGGTATTGCCCTGGTTGATGTGCCTGAGGTTTCGTGGTGAGGATGAGCGAAATTATTCGGTGAATTTTTTCAAGGACTCCGATCATCCAGCGTCACTGCATGCTCTGAGGTTGCGCTTAATGTTGATGAGCAAAGGAAGAAAATAAAGTATTAAAATTATGTCATCGCTTCCATGAGGAATACAGTTGCTTCCCTGCTCCAGACTATCGGTAAAATATCGTTGATAATATCGCAGCAGTAACGCCATCAATGCTGCAGCTGGAGAAAAGGGAAACGTATACAGAAGCTCAGGGTCATTTTTACAAAGGCGTTCCATGAAGTGTCTTCGCCCGACGATTTCCACAATGGACTGCTAATACTGACAAAGCCCCGGCAACTACTATAAACCCGCAAAACCCACCGAGAAACGCGTACACGCCGCTGTAATCCTGATGCTGTTCTGGAAAGAAAAAATTGTATCTGTTTTCGTTCGCATATTCAGTTTCAGTGTGGATTTTTGTTAGCTGATGAATACCAAACTCGTCAATTCTGTATTCCAGTACATATCCATTTTCATCACTGAATGAAAAATACCCAGGCTCCAGATCAAGATTTAATGTTGCCAGAATCATTCCCTCTTTATTTTTGATAATAATCTGCGTGCCGACATTTTCCGGAATAGCCTCAGAGGCGTCTGGCAGCACTTGTTTCGTCGAAGATGATATTGACGAGGACTGTAGCGACGAAGACAGTGTTGCTGAAGGGCTGACTGTTGTATAGGTCATATCACTGGTATCAGACATTGTTGCCGACGTTATTACATCCCTTGATTTCCAAGCCACTTCGATTGAATATTCCAGCTCTTTTTTCAAGCTTAGAATGGGTCTGAAGGGCTTAAACTCACGCTCCTTTGGCATCAAGTCGCGTAACCCGGTTGTATTTTGGGAGGTCGAATTTGTATTTATAAAAGTCTTGTTTAAAGGCTGACCTGAATGAGTTGGCAGAGCCGTGCTTTTGGTAATAGTGCCATTGATTGCAGGAGCTGATGTGTCAGACTTATATAAAACGTCCTGCAAAAAGATGGGCGCAGGCGTTGCACTTAAAACAGCTGTATCAATAACACTACCTTCATCCTCTTCATAGAAACCAAGATACAATTCTGAGGAGTCTTCCGGATCTTCGATTAAAATCAGATGGAACAAATTTTTCAGTGATGCATGTCCCCTAAGTGTGTAGTAAAGAAAATCAGATTCTTTAGCCTGAAAGCGGACTTTTGACTCAATCTTGTTTATTGCCTGACTCCCCCGCAAGGACTTACCCAGCGGGTTTATTGAGACAGATATTTTTTTAGAGGTGGTCATCGAATAACCTTTCATGAATTTTGCAATTTTAACTCTGGCTTTTGATGCTGACGATTTTATGTAGCTCGTCACCTTGTGACCACTTCCTTTTGAGCCGCCACCTTTGTAACCACCACCTTTGTAACCGCCTCCTTTGGAACTGCTACTTTTTCCGCCACCTGAGGAGCCTCCGCCTCTTCGAGCCTCTCTTCTGTCTCTTTCAGAGATAGCACCACCCTCCTGAGGATCGTATGGCAAAAGGTCATCTGCACTGATCTCATTATTCACAGCCCATAGAGAAGAACAAAAAGGGAGAATCAAGGCCAGAAGCAGGCTTGAAAGTATTTCCATGAAACTATGAACCACCTGTAAAATAAATACCAAAAGAAAAGGGTAATCCCCGCATTTAACGGATTACTTGAGAGTCCGCCTGAGTAGCGGGAAGCTTAGACATCACATTTTTACCTGTCCAATCAAAACACTTGCAGATTTACATGGAGTTTATTGAATGGTACTCATGTTTAATTTTAAAAGTATGATCGTTCGCACAGGTATGGTCGATATTGGTCTATCCTTGTTCATTCTTAGGTTGGGTTTGCCCTGAATTACAACTGAATGGATTGGGACTCATGTTGCTTTGAGCTGGCTTCCGGGGAGTGCTTCAGAGTGCTGTCTGGATTGTAATTCGTTATGTTGGGCCACGGTGGTCAGGAGCAAACTTGGTGTCTTGAGTCATAATGATTGTGATAACAAAAATGATCTCTATCGATAACGTATCTTCTGCTCCAGAGCTCTCCAGTGACTTCATGCATTTTATGGAACACGACCACTTGCAGGCCTGGGGGGTTCATGACTGTCACGACAGAGCGTTCTATCTCAATGAGCACTCTCTCTGGTTGTATGGTATTCCCCTGCGCTACAAAGTATGTGGTAAACGGTTTTCGGAGATTCCGGCACCTATATTCTCTTGCTGTTCTGACCAGATTGTGGCGCAGAACAACATTTGTGTCAGCGAGAAAAAAGAGATTACTGTCCTGAATGTGCATCCGGGAGGAAATGGCTGGTTTGCCTACATTTCCAGGAAAAAACCTCACTACAACCATCTGCACCAGATAGACGGGGTGCTTAGTCATGGTCATTCGGTGACACAGTCTTGGATGAAGGCTGCTTTGAATATACGCTGCCTGATGAAACTGGATGGTCGAGCCAAAGGTCAGTCGACATTCCGCATAGGCGTTATGCCCAGTCTGAGCCCCAGAGAGTCAGAGGTGCTGTTTTTCCTGATTTGTAATCAACAGATTAAGCAGATTGCAGGTATTCTGTCACTGTCTGAAAATACCATCCGGTCCCACATTGAGCATCTGAAAAAAAAGTTTGAAGTACACTCCATCGCTCAGCTGATAGAAGCGGCGATTTCTGTGGGCTGTCACGACTTTCTGCCTCCCACCTTACGTCTCAGACAGTTGTCTATGGTAATGGTTAACTGATACATGCGCATCAGGAACGTACAATGGTATCTGTTGCCGTTTCACAAACATATTGGGATCAAATCAAGCCATTTTTTTGCCGTCGAAAATTTATCATCCCCGAGGGTGACTAGCAGCCTGTCGGACTTAAGGCTGTCCTACTGCGGTTGCAATAAATTGGTCTAAAAATTCCTGCTTCTTCGTCAAATAGCTCGC
>NZ_JAHHPS010000051.1:0-12107 GCF_024606275.1 Endozoicomonas sp. SESOKO4
TATGCAGTGGACTGCAACTCCATTTAGACCGGTTCGACTCCGGTACTCGCCTCCAAAGCTGGAAAAAACAGGTTGGCTAGCCTGTTTTTTTTCGACTGGAATAGATAAGCTATTCCTGTCGCCCGGGTGGTGAAATTGGTAGACACAGCAGACTTAAAATCAAAAAAATGGGTATCAACATCAGATATGATTAGATTTTAAGTTGTCACCAAATCCTTGATAAACAAGGGTTTAAGCTGAATAAAAGTTTGATTTTGTTTGGTGCCACTCAGGTGCCAGATCAGGAAAAAGTGGCACCAAGTGCCACGCGGGTGCCACGACAGAACATGTGGCATCACACAAGGAATAGTGCCGGTGTGGCGGAATTGGTAGACGCTACGGACTTAAAATTCGTTGTCCTTTTGGACGTGCCGGTTCGATCCCGGCCACCGGTACCACTTAAATTTGTGCAATCGTAATAACAAGCCGACAACCCGCATAGTTGTCGGCTTTTTTGTTTTCAGGACAAAAGTAAAACTGCCATTTCCTGCACATTATTGCACAGTTGGCAATAGCAGAATGGCTGCAAGCCCCCAGTAATGGCGGGGCTTCAGGCCACCACTGCACTCACTTAAAACGTGCACAAAATAAGGGCAAAAACGCTGCAGGCGTGGGGCGGAGGAGTGCGTTTTCCTGGCCGAAGACTTTATGTGCAGCCGAAAAATTCTCCACACCAACCCGGGCGATGGCACGGCCAGTGGTGCGGGATCGCTGGCGAGTTTGCTGGTATTATTCAGGCTTGCATGTGACAACTGTCATATATTTTTTATTTTCGTCAGTGTGCAGCGGCTTTTCCTTCTCGATATGATTGGAGAGTCACTTCTGTTTGTTTGTTCTGGGGGATTCTTATGCTGGCTTATTTGTTAATGGGTCTTGGTGCCTTTTTGGTGCTGGGTTTTGTGTTGATCATCATCAACCCGGTAAAGTTCGGGCAGGGCGAAGTTAGTCGCAAGCGTGCGGTTAAGTTTTTGGTTGGTTCCCTGGTTATGGTTGGGATTGGTTACAACTTGAACTTGGATAAAGTGGAAGGGCCAGCACTCACTGCTGTGCTGGATACTATACCGCAAGGTCAGGCTCATACATGGGTGACTGGTCAAGTTGATGGTGGTGTGGCTGTTGTAGTGAATGGATCGGCAGGCTACTGGGTGAAAGATGGTGAAGTCTTTGCTGCAAATGGTATTGCTCGGAATATGTCGCCAGGTGTTGAGTTTGCTCCTTCTGGCATTGACTGGAAGAAAATAGCATCAGCGACCAACTAGCAAAAAGCCGAGAACACTCTCGGCTTTTTAATCACTCCACCTTAACCACTCCCGCATACAACAGAAGCAGTCGCCAGGCTGAATAAGGTATCGGTCTTTCTCCACCCGTCCAACGTCGCACAGTGCGACTGTCCACGCCTACCAATGCACCGACCTTTGCGCCAGTCCAGGCACAGTCCTTCATTAGCTCGCGAAGCTCTTCTGTAGAAGGTGCCTGGTAATCAGGGTGATAGAAAGCCTGCAGGCTTTGTTTTTTGATTCTTGGCGTCATAAGCATAAAGGCTGGCATTACTGCCAGCCTTCCTCGTTACGTTTTAGTGTGTTGTTCCTGGAGAGTCCTGATTCGCTTTTCGATCTCTTCGGCTTGTTTGATCAGTTCGGCGATTTCTGTTTCTGGGAGATGCTTGTAAACGTCTTTAAGGTCTCTGACAAGAAACCATGCAAGGTGCTGAGATTTGCAAATATTCTCTTGTAAAGTCATCGGTTTTACTCCGGTTTAGTGCCGGGCGTTATGCCCTTGCGTTGATTGATATATTAGGGCAAATTGCCCTAATATACAAGCATTAAAATGAGAAACCTTCCTGCGAAACCTGCCCGGCCAGATGTTCTTCCTGCTCCCAGTTGCCATAGATCAGTTCTACACAATCACTGGTGTTTTGTGGGCCGCCTACCGTGTATTTGTAATCCACTTCACGGATAAACAGACCATCGAATACACTTCGGATGTCAGGGTGGTCGTTGATGCTGATGATCATTCTGCCCTGGATGCTTTTGGCCAGTTCTGCCATGCGTTCGTAATTTTCAAAGGCGAAATCTACGCCGTAGCCTTCTGTCATCCAGTACGGTGGGTCGCAGTAGAATAGGGTGCCGGGCCTGTCGTATTTCTCGATGGTTTTTGCCCAGTCCAGATTTTCAATGGTGGCATTCGCCAATCGAAAATGGGCGTCGGCCAGATCCTGCTCCAGGCTGAAAATATTAAAACGTGAGCGACTGGTGGCGCTGGTGCCAAAGCTTTGACCTTCCACCTTTCCGCCGAAAGCCAGCTTTTGCAGATATAAGAAGCGGGAAGCCCTTTGTATATCGGTCAGGGTTTCTGGTTGGGTTTTCAGTAACCATTCGTAATTCTGGCGGCTGGTCAGTGTCCATTTGAACTGTTTATAAAGTTCTTCCAGATGGTGTTTTACAACCCGGTATAAATTCACCAGGTCACCATTCACATCGTTAAGGACTTCCACCTTGCTCTCTTCTTTTAAAAAGAACAAAGCGGCAGCGCCGCAGAATGGTTCTACGTAGCAGGTGTGGTTAGGGAATAAGGGCAGAATGTGCGGCGCTAATTTGCGCTTGCCTCCGATCCATGGCACCAGAGGTTTAAAGTTTTTGGGCATGAGTACTCCTGATATACATCAATCATCAATCTCACCCCTCCATTCGATATTGTCTCAGATTATGTTTATTCAGGAGTAATACCACCGTGCTATTCAGTGATCGGGTCGAGTCTGTCTGATTTTGTACTGTTGATGTTTGAAGCGTGACCGGATATGGCTCCGGATTCATTCGGTCGACCGACACCAGGGTGGGTATGGTTAGCGATAACATTTAATGCGCTGGCTGTTTCTGATAAAGCGTCGGACAAAATACGCAGTACGTTTTCTGTATCACTTCCTAACCAGGTCTTGGGACTTTTTAACAGCTGTTTGACCTGAGCTTGGCACTCCCTGATTTTTCCTGCGCTGTCTTTGATATTTTCAGGCGTTGCACGGTGCCAGTTGTCGGCTGAGTCGTAGCCCTGGTAAATGGTGGCGGATTTTTGCCAGCGGGCTTCGTCTTTGTCTACGGTTGGCAATTCCAGACCTACAGGCAGGGTGTTGCGGATATATGGCTGGTCGGGTCTGCCAAAGGCGAAGGCGTATTCAACAATAGCGCCAGGATCGGGTAGGCCGTGAAGTCCTCGTTCATTGCCAGCGTAGGGAGTTGATACAGGAACATCCCGCAACAGTTCGCCATAATCATCACCATGTTGGTTCAGCGGTTGAATGTCCACGGCAAAACGTGGGCGTTCCATAGTGCATGTGCCACCGTCTTTTGGTGCGTCGGTGATGTTTTCCACCCGTGCCAAAAGTGGCAGATGATAGCCATAGCTCAGTTCAGGAAAAAGTCTCAGGACAATGCGTTTAATGGCATCCATGAAATCACCATACTGTCGTTTTTACAGGTTAATGAATCAATAACGCCTCGGTTGAATTGCACACCAGGGCGTAAGCTGGGTGCCATCATCATTCGGGCACTGTTAAAGGCCAGATGTTCAGTGAAGAATTTGTCTGGTATTTGGACTGGCCTTGATGACCATCGGCTATCTTGCCAGCTACCCACGTAGACCGATCCATCGCCCTGCTGTTGCCAGATAAATGACGGAATGTTAAATACCGGGCCGATTGCATCCATGGCCTGATAGCCACCGCCCATGTGGTGAAAATGTGGCACCTGCTTTCGGACGTATTCTTTTTTAGGTGCAACAAAGGAAATCGCGGTTTCTTTGCTAATTCGGGTCAGCACGTCATTAACCGTAATATGCCGAAGACCCATGAAGAGAGGGCGATTCAGTGCAGCAGACAATTCACGACAAAACAAAAGCTGTTGCTTTTCGTTGACTGTGGTTTGCCGGTCAATATAACCCACAAACAGCCGGAACAACTCCATACCACTCCAGCCGATAGCGAATTGCACGACTCCGGTTAACGGCTTGTCAGATTGAACCAGGAAGCGAGCACGACCAGGGCTTGAAAGCTCCAGCCGAGTGTCATCACTGATTAATGCGACTTCTTCACCATTTATCAATAACTGTTTAATGATTTTCATGGCAGTTCCCTGCAGCTGGCTCAGGCTAGAGCGTCATCCAGTTTTTTCAGCACAGCCATAGCTCCGGTTAGTTGTTCTTCCTGGTTGGTTGGTGGTGTGGTTTCACCCGCTGGCTGACCTTCTGCACTTTGATCCACGGCCACTTTCTGCGGCTTGCGCTGTTCTTTCTTTTCCGGGATGGAGAGATATTCCACCAGGGTGAAATTCACCTGCCAGGCATTGCGGCCATCTGTTTCTGATGCAGTGAAATTGTCCATAAACGTCACCTGCCGCACCTTCATGGCGGCGGCGGTGTCGTTGACAATATCGTAAACTTTCAGGTTGTCGTTACTGTCCAGGGCTGTGGCCAGTTCCCTTAGTTTGGTCAAGTTTTGTTCCTGTTTATAAGGAATTTGAAGACTGACCGAGAGGCTGCAGGGCTTGATGCCTTCCTCTGATCGGTCGGAGCTGCTGGTCTGGCCAGACAGCTCTTTTGTTTCTATCCGAAAGTTGGCCCGAACGGTTAGGTTGTGGCCTGAGACTCTGATGTTATTTAGAGAAAGCACTACGCCCACCTACAATGTCGATACAACAAACGACAAAAGTTCATCGTACCGAATTCCGTACCTTTCGCCTGCGGGTATAACTTCTGTGTACTCTTCTTTTACGACAATTTCTTCAATTACATTTCCTTCTTCATCGTAAACTGGTGAGATTTCTTCTGGGTGTGTGATGATTTTTTCTTCCCATTCATCAAAGCACAGGATTCCATATTTAAATGGATCTAAGCCTTCTGCCTCAAATGCGGCCTTAACTTCTTGAGCAATAACACCAACATGCATTCGTGCATCATCACCTTTTTCTTTAATCGCATCTTTAAACCTGAATACTCTAATCAAGCTTTTCAGTTTACGGGCTACATTGGACTCTGAACTGCTCAATTCTCGGATGTCATCTTTCTCGTTGAAATCCGATGTGTTGATTGATCCTGTACCTGCATAAACTTGTGAAAATCTGTGGCCAGAACGACCCGCAGAATGAACATTATCCTTTACTGGATAAAAAGCTAAGGACTCCATTTTATATGCGGCTATGGGATTGGTCGTATCGGGTTCAGTGATATAAAACCAAAGGCCAGTTGACATATTAGTTGCCGTCCAGTCTTCGGTTGTAGACACCCTTATACCGCCACCACCTATGAATGGTTTCTCAGGTGTTCCAAAATCAACACCTGTGCTTCCTGTCCCCCAAAACTCACAAAGTGTGTCGCCCTCCAAGGGTTGTAATGAGAAATCTTCCGACCTTGATTTTGCACCACGAAAAGCAGGGTATGACGAACCTGCATTGGTGAATTCGGCAGCATGATATCCGGATGAATAATGCTGCATCATGCTCTGATACTGAGCCTGTCGATTCGCAATCGAAACTGGATTGCTTAGTATATTCGATACCATTTCATGGCCTAATGGAGTGACTTTCTTGTATCGTTGAGGATATTCTGCTACGAATCCTTCATAAGGTGAAATGATAGACTTGACGACATGATCCTTCACTGGTGACCATGAACGGCTGCCTTCAGCTTTATACTCGAACAATTTATTACTAAATGCGCTAACTGCACCATCGACCACAAGACCTATCGCAGTCTCATTTTCTTCAGTAGCAATTAATTTAAACGGATAGGTTGTATTGCTAGAAGACGTTTTTGTCATCCGCATAGCTTTGAAAATATGATCAAAGCTCCTTAGTTCTACATAACCATTGTCAAGATAGAAATTTGTCCATATTGTTCCATGGCAATTCTCACCGATGTACATGACTGGGAGGTTTACAGCGTCAGGATAACTACCATTATATGCATGACAGTTTGTAAACTGGGCGTTGTAAAAGTTGTTCAAATGAAATGGGTATTTTGAATACATAGATATGCAATTAACCCAAACACCGTCTGATGTATGACACGTTATACCAGTTGCGGTTCTCTGGGTTATATCTGTATGACCTTTTTCACCCCAAATCCACTGCTGGCACTGTATGTCTGACCAGAAAGAATCAGTATTCTTAACAACAGTTAAAATGCCATAGCCATTAAAATGCAGGATATGCAAGTTTTTCATCTGCAAATTTCTGGCATCTGCACCGCTATAAATACCGGCTGCTGCCACATTTTGAGCAGTCGGATCAATGGAAGTTAGGCCACAATCAATAACCGTGTTCTCTATTCCTGAGTAATATTTTTCATCAGCAAATGAAAGAATCGGTTTACCCTTAACTTCTAACTCTCCATCTGCATCGTTGTCAGCCCACCAATTACCTACTGCCTGTATCGTACCACCCGTGAAGTTGACCTTAGGCTTCCAATTAACAGTTCTAGTTATAGCTAGTGTATTTCCACCATTATCAATGAGATACCTGTCGCCTTTTGCATTTGCTAAATCAACTGCATCCTGAAGAGCCTGTGTATCGTCTACGCCATTCAATCCGAACCAACGTAAATCAATCGTTGATTGCAGCTTCAAAACCCAATAATGACCACTTCTATCAATGAATTTCACAGAATCTGGATATGTGCTGTAGTCCTGTTGTGTAGTTTTATTGAAATTTGCACCGGCCCTGTCAGCGATACTGAGATAATTCCTTCCGAGATTTTTATCATTAGCAGCATCAACAAGACTTGAGTGTGTATATGAATTGATCGGAGCTGAATTAGTTAATCGCAAATCAGTTACAGTAGGATCATCAATCTCTGCAATTTTCTCAAGATAATGCCAAACACCTGTTCCCTGCTCGAGATAATCAGCTTGATCCACATCCGAAACCACAACCTCCACAACAGCCTCAACATCAGAAAGCGCATTCCCCTGCTGCGAAACATTCAACCAAATCGACGTCGGAGTCTCTGAAACCAAAACTTTTTTACCAGGATAATCAAACCGAATACCAGCGACATACCCTTGGCCAGGCAGCAGATCATAATACCCGTCAGCATTTTTCACCACCTTGCAGGCATCACCATAAAACAGCTGTCGTCCAAAAACATCCTGAGTAGACTGCCGACCACGCTCGTCATTACCTTCCAGTCTTGCAGACACATCCATCATCCAGCTTTCTGCCGGAATGTTGATATCACCCGTTTCTCGAGCACCAGAGTACTCCAGCATGAAGTTCCTGGTCATTGCAGTAGAAATGAATTTGGTTTGAAGTGGCAGATATGTGATGGCAACGATTACATCATCATCTTCGGCATACAGACCCATCCAGTTGAAATCAAACTCATCGCCGCCAGTGCCTAACATTAATGAGTGAACAACAAGGTTCGGATTGATATATCCGGCTTGGCTGACTTCTGCGTCAAGAACTATATGCTCTTGCGCTGGCATTCCCTCAGTTCGGTCGATTGGGTCAGAAGGATTAAGATTCGGAATGTTGGCAAGGATGAACTTTCCAATGGTCAGTACTTCACCGTTCGCCTGCTTTTGAGCGATAAGTGTTTCACCGGCATAAGTGATTGCTGCTGTCATGTTGTTATTCCCTTTAATCCTTAATCAAACTGGCGACTGTTACGGTTGTATTTAATGAAACAGAATGAATCTGTGATCGAATGCCCGGATTCTGGATAGATGCCGATATTGTTTCGGTCGTATAACCAGAGGCTGCACAACGCAGGTAAACGGGCACCGGGGTTTCTAAAATAAAGTTGTATCGTCGGCATGTACGGCCATACATCCGGATGATTTCTTTTAATAACTCTGGATTGTCAGATAGCTGATCGTCTTCCAGATAGATGTTGATAATGTCCCAGTCATAACCGGCTTGACGTTCTCCTGTTTCAAAGTGTCCGATTCCAAGACGATGACAAATGTTAATAAAACCGATATCAGAACCTGCATCACGAGCATTAATGTATGCGTAATGAACTCGTTTTCTGAAGAGTTCGAGTGGTTCACCAGAATAACGAGTAATATCCCGCTGCCATGCGATCAGTTCCAACATACCAGGGTCGCATTCCAGAGCGTTCAGCTGTGTTAATGGCCATGCGGCCCATTCACCAACACGACTAAACCACTCCTGTGCAGCATCCTTGAGTTTTGTTAACTCGATGCCGGATAACCAGTACGGGAGACTGAGTTTGATCATGATCAGTACTCCAGTGTGACCGTGAGATTGCCCAGCGTTGCAAGCTCCAGACCTGTGACTATGTCACTGTTCACAAACTCAAGACTGTCGATCTCCGGGAATGTTCTGTGCAGCTCCTGAGCTAATCGTGAGAATGAAAAACGACCCTCGGGCCAAGTCTGGGTGGCGTTGTAATCATTGTTCTGGCGGAATGCAGCGCGGATGAAATTCTCCACACCTTCCTGCAAGCCGGTGCGTTCCAGAATGCTCAGGTTTGCCACTGGCCAGACTGTGACTGTTACGTCTGTTTCTTTGTCAGGCATCGGATAACAGACCATGCTGTCACCGTGTCCGTGGTAACCGTTGTCGTCGATGTGAGTATTAATAGTGTCCACAAATTCCTGCGGGGGGATTCCACTTTCAATCATGATGTAGCAATTTGCGCTGCCGGGGCCGCGTGGTGCGTTGTGTTCAAAAAACAGGTAATCAGTGCGGATACCTGCAAATTCGGTGATGATTTGTTTGTAAGCTGCGTCGTGGTGAAACAGACCGACAGCCGTGAACTGGTTGCGGCAGCGCAGGCGCAATTCTTCGTCAGTCTCTTGATCGGCTCCGGGCGTGGTCAGCCATTCCTCGCCATTAGTGACACCTGTTACACCAGTGATAGGGTTTGGCAGCACTGAGTAATAACCGGGTGCCAGATTGTGATTTTCTCCTGCCTCCAGCGCCTCGGCCTGTATGTCCACGGTGAGGGATTCGTCAGGGAAATCAGTTTCTGTCAGTGTTATCAGCTCATATACCTGACCATTGATCGGCGTCGACTGGATGATCGTTCCGGCCGGAATCGTCAGAGGGCTGTCTATGCTCTCACGAGAAAACGTGATCAGGCCCAGTGCCTTTGTTGCTTCTTTACGAGTGAGATCCAACGACCAGGCGTGAATATTCAGAAACGATCCAGACGCTGTTTTAATAAAACTGTTGGGCAACAGTTGTCTGATAAGAAACTGAACTACCCACATAGCCGGTCTGGTGACAATCTCAGAAACAAGACGCCAGAACGAACTCCACTTCGAATCATTGCTGATCAAGCTGCCCTGGTCTGCATTGATCTGATCCCACTCCGCTTTCATCGCTTCGTCAGTAGTGGGAATACCCGCATCAATGACCAGCTGCTCAAAATCTTCCTGATGTTCAGTCATTGTTCACTCCGTTGATCTGGTCAATGCTGAATGGCCATTGAATCGGTCCCATGACAGTCTCTGCAGTCAGATAGATGACACCAGTTTCTGTTTGATCAATTTCAACAGTCCCGGGAACAATCCGAACATCTTCTTCAACCATCAATTCAAGCTGATTCATATTGGCCAGCCACTTTTCACGACTGCGTTCGGCGATTAGCTCAACCAGAATGCCGGTTTCCATAATCATGTGTTTGATGTCTTGCGCAATGGTGGCGCGGTCATCGGTGTAACCAGGCATGCCTGCAACATCCAGCTGGATGTCGCGGTCATCATTGATAAAGATGTCGATCCATTGTTGTTCAGACATTACCCACCCCATTGCCACATCATTTCTTCGATGTTGTGGCTGTTGATCTGCTGACTGGTTGTGACGTTGATGGTATTGCCACCGCGATTGCTGTTGTTGGTGACTGCGTTGTTAATGGTTTTAGTGATACCGCCAGATGGAACCGTGGAGGTTCTTGGTGCATCGAGGCTTGAGACAGTCGGTGCTGCGGTTTCGTCATCGCCACCGATATTGATACCAGGGATCTTGTTCAGCATGCCGATCACCCAGCCTGCGGCATCGCCCAGCATTTGGAATACGCTGATATCCGCAAGGGAAGCCTTGAAGTCGTCCCAGTAGTAGATGGCTGCGCCTACACCAGTGACCAGGGCGGCAATGCCTGCCACGATCAGGCCGATAGGGTTGGCAAACATCACGATATTGACCGCCAGCATCACAGCCCGGAAGGCGACCAAAGCACCACGCAACGCATTGATGGTACCCATCACAACACCGGAAGCTGTGCCATAGGCCAGCATGGCAACCTTGGCGACGCCACTGGCGATGGCCATCGCACCCATAGCCGCTGTCATAGCCGTTATGGTCAGAACGCCATAGCCAATCCATCGGGTAATGTTTGGAAACGTCCGGGTCCACTGGGTCAGCACTTCTGCACCTTCCGCCATCTTGCTCACCAGTGGATTGATGACTGGCAATAGCGCAGAGCCAAAACCGATTTTTACGGCATTAATACCGGCACTTAGTTGTTCCCAGGGATCGACCATAGCGTCTGCCATGGTCATGGCCTGCTCCATGCCTTTGGTTTTGCCCAGTTTGTCGATACTGCCACCCAGTGCATCGGTCTGGGTCATCAGCATTTTTACCAACGCCACGGCTTCCTGGGAGCCAAATGCCTTGGCCAATTCGTCGGACTCTGCAACGGACAGGCTATCGCCGTAGCGGTTCTGCAGTTGCCCCATGATGTCCATCATGCCCAGCAGGTTGCCCTGTGAGTCGGTAAACGACATTCCAAGTGCGTCCTGTGCCTTTCCTACACCCGCCAGAAATGATTTATATTTTGTGGCCGCTTCTGATCCCGACATAGTGGCCTGCATGGTGCCCAGAATCGCCATCTGTTCTGCCATGTCGATGCCCATTGATGTAGCTGAAGCTCCAAGGGCACCGAAGGCGCTGGACATTTCGTTACCGTTGGTTTTGAACATTTGCACTGCACTGGCGGTCATACCTGCCACTTGTTCAACCCATTCGGCTTTGCCCATTTTGTTGGCTGTGTCTGAGAAAATGCCGTACATGGTGCCCATGTAACTGGTCACGGTGGCGGTGTCGGCTTTAGTGGCGGCAGCCAGTACACCAGAGGCTTCGGTAAACGCAGACAGTTCATTACCAGAAAGACCGGCTATGGCGGATTGGATGTCATAAGCACTGCTGACAAAATCCGTAGCACTTTTGCCGTAGCGGGTGCTAAAGCTCAGTGCTGTATCTGCCAGTTGATCAAGTGCGTCTTGCTGGACACCCAGGGACTTTACTTCGCCCATTGCCCGATCAAGCTCGATGGCAGGCATCAACATCTGCTGCATAGCAAGACCCGCACCGGCAATACCCAGAGCACCGGCACCAATATCAGCAAATGCGCTTTTTGCGACCTGTGATACTGAATCCAGTGATTTCTGAACTTTTCCTGCCGGGCCGGTTACCTGATCCAGCAGGCTGATGGAAAACATCAGTTTTTCCAGCTTGTTCGCCATAGAAGTCTGTCCTGCCTACTTGCCCTTGAGAGCCTTACCGATGCCGTTGGCAACAGCCTGTGCCATCTTTTCCCAATGATCTTTTTCCAGATAGAGTGCTTCGCCCATACTCCGCGCATCGGGTACCCGATCCGGAAACCATTTGCGTGATAACAGGCAGACGCGCTCCAGATCGTTGCCCTCGATTTGCTTCGCCAGGCGTTCTACTTTCCCATCTCGATAGTGATATCCGGCAGAAAGTCGTTGATGACCTTGCTGGCCAGCTGGATTTCGAGACCGGGCAATTTCAACAGCTCAGACAGTTCTTTCTTGCTGTCTTTGTCGACAGTGCGCACCAGAAAGTTTTTAGCAGGTGCGATCTTGTTATCCATCTGCATTTCGTTGATGTACTGGTTGTACTCTTCGGTGGTGACGTTGAAAGACAGCTCTTTGCTGTTTACCGTTGCCTTGATTGTTTTTTCCATTGCTATCACCCCTTGATAGTCTTGATAAAATTACTGAGTTGCTTCTCCAGCCGGGTTTCCATGCTGTTGAGCATCTCTTTCAGGTCTTCTTTGCTGGTGTAGTTTTTGGCAACATCCAGCTC
>NZ_JAHHPS010000052.1:0-6880 GCF_024606275.1 Endozoicomonas sp. SESOKO4
TATGCAGTGGACTGCAACTCCATTTAGACCGGTTCGACTCCGGTACTCGCCTCCATTCTCTCTAAAATATCGCTTTACTAATCACTCCCGAACAATGCATGCCATCTTAGTATGTATGACTATTATCTATTTCTTTTTTAACCTTTCGATAAGTTTAACAAGAATTGCGCAGCCATTCAGTGATAGAAGAAGGCAGACCAACGGGTAGGAAACTCTCGCCGTTCCTTGATAAATTGCAACAGGGTTTTCAAGGGCATTAATTTCAGGGAGGCTCTGGCTTTCTGAAAACCGAGACCGTAGATAGGGTCGTCACTTGTTTCTATGGCTATTCTCCGGAATTCTGCATCTTTTGTGGCCTGATTTTTCAACCAGATGTACTCCATCATGACACACATGCCTTCTTCGACTTCCAGTGGCAGGTCACGATAGTTGTTATAGAAGAGCCAGGCGTGGGTTAACTCATGGATGGCTACGGTTCGAAAATGTTCCTCCGGCAAATGCTTTTGAATCAGAATATCGTTGAACTCTCTGGCGATCACCTGGCCATTGGGTGTTGTAGAGGTACTCCATCGGGTTAGTCCCAGTATCGGCCTTTCATTATGAAAGTTATGTCGGCTGGCTTCCCGAAGTTCATCACGGCCACAGAGTGTTAGTGGGGTATTGGATTGATGTAGATTCAATCCTACAGAAGATAGGGCAGAGCGCATCTGCTCCATGATTCTGTCTCCCTGTTCCTGGTTGACTACGCCGCGTAGATTGCAGAGGTTGCAAATCACCAGTCCATCCGGGAAGGACATTCCGCCATCGGTGATGTTTTTGCACACTATCCGACTGCAACTTGAGCAAGTGGTGTAGTCCTGGTGTGTGTCGCAAAAGGTATTACCCCAAAAATCCATTAAATAATATTCATGGAGGGGCTTGCGACAGACGGCACAGAGCGGGTTATTCTGTTTTTGGTAGCAGTCCGGATGCCAGGGCATACCATCGTTTTCTATGTATCTGTCGTTGATGGTTTTTCGGCATCCGGGGCATTTCAGGCAGCGTGGATGGAAAGGTCGGCCATTAAAGCCAACAAATGATTTGTTTAGCAGAGGCTTTTTGCAGGTTCGACAATTAAAACAGTGCAGGTGCCAGTGACTGCCCAAGGCTTCCAGGCCATTTCCATGGATTGGCTTTCGGCAGCTCTTACAGAAATTCATGTCCTTCCCTGGCCATGTGATGCTCTCTCAATAACTTTAGCAGGAGCGGATTAAGGCTGTTGGTGATTCAGAGAAAATGAGTTTCCGTCATTTGTTTCAATCTCTTGGCCTCGGTGTGATAGTACTGGCTGGTGGTGTTGATGGAGTCATGGCCCGCAAAAATGGCCAGATCCTCTATCTTCATGTGACGGGCAAGGTGTGTCAGTGCAGTATGTCGCAGAGCATGGAAAGGCATAACTTTAAATCGGGTTGCCTGCTGGCTGTTGTCTGATTCAGAGGCGCAGAAATCCATAAAACTTTGCCACCAGAAACGCAGACCTCTGGAGGAAAGTCCGCCTATTTTGCCCTGAATTCTGCGCGTCCTTGGGGCCAATGGGAAATTGTCCCCTGACAGACCTTCACACTGAACACTATGTCTGAATGCCCTGATCTCTTCAATGAGCTTATTGTTTAGTGGTAGCTGACGGCGCTTTCGACCTTTCCCCAGGATGCTGAGAAAGTAGCCTCCCTCAATACCTGGATGAATATCATTACAGCTGTGTTCGGTCATTTCAGACTCTCGAAGCCCGAGGCTGTAGCCCAGCATGATGATATAACGTGTTCTTGCTGACTCTGATTTGGATACGTGCTCACTTTGCGTTTGTAGCTCGAGGCAATTCAGCAAGTGTTGCCATTCTTCTTCATGGAAGAAGCGGATAGTAGAAGTACCTCGGGCCAGCTTTTCTCCGGAACGAATCAAAGAAACAGCGGGATTGCCCAGCGTGTATCGATTTTTCTCCAGGAAAGAAAAGAAAGATGAGAGTACATCAATCACCTGATCGGTGCTTTTTCCGGGTTTGATAGACGCTTTAAAGAGTATTCTTTCGGGTTGCCCGGGGAGAACACCTTGCTCTAACCAGCGATCCGGCAGATTTTGTATATGATGAAGATACATCTGAAGATGCTTTAGACGAACTTCCTTATAGCTCGCCCCAATATCTTGATATAACCAGGCGCTGAAACGCAGGATTTCTCTCTCGTAGCGTCTGAGTGTCTCGTTAGAACGAGCTGCGGATTTGTTCAAAAACAGAGTAAGAATTTCACTGTCATTGACAGCGCCTGTCATATCAGTACTTAACGATGATGGGTTGTACTGATGGTCACTCCCGGGAAGATTCAGAAGTTCTGAAAGAGCAGGTAAGTTCATGACTTATTTTCTTTGTTTTGTTCAATGGTGAGTTTTAGGGCATCGTTATAGCCCTTGAGCCGTGCAACTTCATGCTCCAGTGTTCTTGTTGAATCAAGCTCTTTCTGTAATGACAGGTTTTTGAGCTCAAGGGCTGCTTGCTGCTTCCTGCACTCTTTAATAGCATCCTGATCATGCCGGGCCTTATGTTCTGCATCTAATAGCTGCCGCACTGCGCTGGAAAGGGCCTCGGCAGGGAGGTTCAGAAGCAATGTTATTTCCTTGATAACTTGAAGCAGTGGCTTTGATTCTTTGACGATGGCCTTGTAATGATTCCTTTCTTCGCAGGCTTCGAGATGAGCTTTGGACTTGGCTTCCAATCGATATTGGATTTCATTATGCGCCTTTTCGGCAGTCAGCCCGGACTCTTTTTGTTTCACAAGCTTTGATTCAACATTGGCTCTTAGTCGACGCTCATTGTCGACGGTTTTGATCCAGTGATTGATTTGTGCCTGGTACTGGCTGTCAAGCTTTGTCTCCAAAGAGGCGAGGGCTTGGGTATGTTCTTCTTTGCTGGAAGCAATCACTGCCTCATGCTTCTTATTTTTTTCGATCTCTGTGTTTAGCTGTTCCTTCAACTGAATGATGCTTTTCTCATGCTCAGACTGTTGTTGATTTAGCCTCTCTCCACTTTCTCGTAACACCTTATTTTCATCCGTCAACTGCTCCAACTGCTGTTTTAGATTCATTCCTTCCTCAGTCAGCTTCTGTACTACTTGTTGTAGTTCATCAATTTCCTGGTTGGCCTGATCTTCAAAATCACGTTGCGAGGCGGTTGCATCATGTTTCCATTGGATGAGTGAGCGTTTTAGCACACGCACCAAATCAGCAGGGAGCTCATCATCGACCTCTTTCTGGGCATCATCCAGAAAGCGCCATTCATTGTAATAGGGCAACACCGTCTGTTTCCCCATTTTGGCAATTCGGGCCAGCTTGTCGGCATTAATACGTTCGCCTCTGGTTTTGAGGTCGTCCAGAACTCTGAAAACAAGCTCTCTACGCTGAATATCCTTCTGATTCTCGCCGTTGGCCTTGTTATCCATGATTTCATACCCGTTTCTGAACCATTAATACCAGTATTATAATACTGGTATTAATGGTATTAAAGTTTTTTAATTACTACCGGTAACTGAACTTACCGGTAGTAAGAAATAGTTTTTTAGAGAAAGAAAAAGATCTGCTTTGAATTGGATTGCGTACAAAAGAATTCTGTCAAACGACACACGATGAGGACTAAAAATGGATAGAAGAAAGTTTATCCAACTGGGACTGGTTTGCGGCTTAATCCCTTTAGTTGTAATCGACACTGCTGCAGCACCAGCCCCTACAGACGAAGTTCAGGAAGACGAGCCACAGGCTAAAGCACTTAACTACGTAAAGAAGGCTTCTGAGGCCAAGGGTAATCCAAAATATAAGGAAGGGGATGTCTGTAAAAACTGTATGTTCTTTGAGTCCGCTAAGAATAATGGCTGTACACTGTTTGCCGGTCGCAGAGTAGAAGAGGGTGGCTGGTGCGCAGCCTGGGCGGCAAAACCCAACTGATCAGACTGACTGGGTATACGCTTTGATGATTAGGGCCTGCTTAAGAGAAGCTCGGGAGAGTCATGAATTAAGCAGGTACTAAAGATCCATCTGGTGGAACCAACAAAAAACGGGCGTAAGGCATACAGAATTGAGGGCTCAAGCTGGAATATCGTACTAGTTAAAACACCCATCAGCAGCATTCCTGAGCCCAAAAGGAAGCGTCATTTAATATAGCGCGCTTTTGATTTTATTTTCTCGACCAGCTTTTTACCTTTGGGGGTTAAGGTCAGCTTGAAATAACGTCCATCGTCCTCATGTTGAGCTTTTTTAATAAGACCCAGACCAGGACGGTCGTGACGACCTTCACCCAGACGCTTCACACTGACAGCGATATCACTGGGCGTGCCGCAGGTCAGCTTTTCAGCATTCACCAGGTCAGTTATAGTTTCACCGGGATTTTCAGCCACTACCAGTAAGATTTGCCACTGGATAATAGTTAGTGGGTATTCCTGAAGTAGGTGGGTAAGTTTAATCAGACCTTTAAGTGTCATTATTAATCTACCTTTAAGTTAGGTTATGGGTACGCTGTGAGCTTAAGGCGTCGTATACTTCTTTTTCTTCGGCCTCTAAAGCAATACTGCACAACGGGTGCAACAACAGAGGTACCAGAACAAATATTAGACAGTTTTATACTGATCTGGCAAATTTTAAGAGTCAGGTCGTCTATTTTAATACAAAGATAACGTGGCTGTTATGCTTTGAAACAACCAAGGGCACTGTTAACCCATGATCAAGAAATGCCTTTTTCCTGCCGCTGGTTACGGTACGCGCTTCCTGCCTGCGACCAAGTCTATGCCTAAGGAAATGATGCCCATCGTCAATAAACCCCTGATTGAGTATGGCGTTGACGAAGCCTTACAAAGTGGTCTGCATGAGATTTGCATCGTTACAGGCCGTGGTAAACGGGCTCTAGACGACCATTTCGATATTAATTATGAACTGGAACACCAGATTCAGGGAACAGCCAAGGAAGAAACCCTTTCGGGTATTCGAGGCTTGATGGACGAATGTACGTTTTCCTATACACGTCAGCGTGAAATGAAAGGACTGGGTCATGCCATCCTGACCGGAGAAACCCTGATTGGAGATGAGCCGTTTGCTGTCGTTTTAGCCGATGATCTTTGCATTAATCTTGAGGGAACAGGTGTTCTGTCCCAGATGGTTAAACTTTACAAGCAATTCCGTTGCAGTATCGTCGCCATTGAAGAAGTGCCTGTCGACGAGGCTTGCAAGTATGGGGTCATCAGCGGTGAAATGATCAAGCCCGGGCTTTACCGTGTTGAAGATATGGTTGAAAAACCAGCTCAAGGTGAAGCACCCAGTAACATGGCCATTATTGGCCGCTATATTCTGACGCCTGACATCTTCGATATAATCAGAGAAACTCCGCCTGGCAGTAATGGTGAAATCCAGATTACAGACGCTCTGCGTGAACAATGCAAGACCGGTCTGGTTCTCGCCTATAAGTTCAAGGGAACTCGCTTTGACTGTGGCAGTATTGAAGGTTACATAGAAGCGACTAATTTTTGCTTTGAGAATGTCTATAAGGCAGAGTCCAGGTAAATCGGTGAAGTGGAAGTTCATCTTTTGAGATCGGCAAAGACTGAGAGTTAAGAGAAATTCCAGATAATGACACCGGCATGCAGTGCCGGTTTCTTTGATAATCATAAGTTCGCATAATATATATTATGTTAAATAACTAATGTCAGCCGAAAACTGATTTCCCCGCAATGTTCATCATACATTTCTTAGTAACCAGTCCCATCAAGTCAGCCATGGCTCAGTGTCAAGCGTTTCGTACTTGGATATATTCAAGACACCAGATTCTCTTCTTCTGCTCAACCGTCAGTTCTGCAACTCTTTTTTTTGGAACTTTCGTTTAATTCACTGGTCGATATTTACAAGCACTCTTTGAAAGTAACTTACCTTCGTACTGAGTAAAAATTGGAGAAAAACGATGGATCGATTAGCTAATACCCCATGTGATCAGAGAAAAAATGCCTCTGCTTACACTGCTAAAGGTGCTGCTACAGTTGATGCTACAGAGAGTACAGGCAATCTCTCCGGTAGACCTGTCAGCACTGTCGGTGATGAGACATTTGAAGTCAATCGCGTAAATTTCGCACCAGATACCGTAACAGGAACATCCTCAACGAATGCAGACTCGAAAGCTGCGGTAAGCCAAACGCCCTCTCTAAAGGTGTTTCACCAATGGTTTGAGGAGAAACATGTTAAGACTGCGCTGGAGATGCGCAAACTTGAAAGGTCTGAAAAAATACTGCTGAAAATGAGTCACAAGCAACTTGATACCAGTGAGGACAGGCTCACCCAGCCCTGTGGGGATTTTAAAATCGACTCGGCTCTGGTGGATCTCTGGAAGTCGATGGACAAACGTGAAAGGGCTGCAAAACTGCAGCAGAACATGATGGCAAGCACATCGCGACAATGAGGACAGCCTGAGCCGGTCCTGTCTTACTGAGAACCCACCTCCTCTGCCTGGCCTGGCCCACTGAGGCGTGGTAGATACGTACATCTACTCCATCGTCAGAATCATCAGGGCGAAAGAACCCACTTGTTTTGCTACCCCTTTGTTGTGGAACTTTCGTTAAATTTGCTGGTCAATATGACACATGTTCTTTGTTCATGAATAAAGACAAATAAAGATGGAGAAAAAAAACGATGGATCAATTACCACCATATCAGGGACAAAGTCCCAAACCGAACAGCGTTGAAGCCAGTACTTTAGATTACACTGCCATGAGTCAAGGCAATGCCTACGGCAAAACCGTCAGCCTTTTCAGAGGTGGGCCATCTGGGGTCAGTCAGGCAGATTTCACATCCGATCCTGCAGCAAGACAAAAAGATCAAAAAG
>NZ_JAHHPS010000566.1:0-3254 GCF_024606275.1 Endozoicomonas sp. SESOKO4
GATGGGCTACAAAACAACGTTTGCCTTCCATAATGGCTGGCAAGCGATCCTCAACAAAAGGCTTGAAGCGTTTCTCAAGAATAATTTCTGGCAACAGCGTATCCCTTGCCTGCTCCAGCCCGAGAATAAGCTGCTCACGCACTTTTTCTTCTGACAACCAGGGCGACTGCCAAAAGCTTTTCTCAACCCGGTAGCTGTTCATAAGGATGATTTTTTTAACTCCAATAGACGACAAATGCTGCAAAATCCTTTTCAGCATTTTCGGACGGGGTAACGCCAGCAGAATGGTCATAGGTAGAGGCTCAGGAGGCTTTTTGTTCAGACATACATCCAACTCCATTGCCTGATCCGTCAGAGAAACAATGACGCCTTCACCCATTTCTCCATTCAGCAGCCCTACTCTGATCCTGTCACCGGCTTGAGAGCGATGAACGTTCAGGACGTGCTGAAGGGGTCTGCCTATCAGCCTGACGCGGCTTTCAGAAATAAAATCGGTAGGAGTCAATAACAGCAAGTTCATATCGGGACGCATCAACAGTCAGAAAACAAAACATGCATTTTCCAGATAAAGCCTCCTTAACGAAAGGCTAATTTTATCGAAGACCTGATACAGTGGGGAGAACTTGGCTCCTGTAATCGATGAGCCTGAGCATCAACCGTAGAAAATAATCAGGAGTGTTTGTTCTTTTGCTTTTTTCCCCTGCGAGATCTACGGAATCCATCAGGTATTGCAGCTTGATTAATCATGTCAGCTAATTTTTTCCTGAATTTTAAGTTTTTATGACTTGTATCAAATCCTATGCAATACCTATCCTTCATACAGTCAACAAAACAATCTATCAAGCTAGAAGCATAAGCTCTGCATAGAGCATCTTGTGTGAAGTCTGTTTTGATTATCTCTTTTGGTAAATCAAACAAAAACAACTCAACATCACCAGACTCCGATATCTGATAGTTAATTGAGTCAGGTTCCAGATATATCTTATTTTTTACCAATGCAGCCACTTCTCGAATAGCATGCTGGAGTACGCCAAAAAATACCTCTTCATCAGGAATTTCTTTAACCTGTAACTCCTTTCCAGTAATCTGATCTTTAACAACCATGTCATCTATAAACGAATCGAGATTATATGCGCTTTTATCATCAGCAATGTGTCCATCAAGATCGTCAAATAAAGGCATAACGATTGCGGGAACAGTCACACCGTCTATCTCGACAAGAACGTTTTTATGATAAGAGAGCGTGTTAAAACCTAGCTGCCTGAGTTGTTCTGTTGACTGTGTTTCCTTTAACGCGGTATCCCAGCGCTCCACTTGATAACTTTCCGCCGGCACTGCAATGGCAAAACCTTTACCTTTTATATTAATTTTAAAAACTTTTTTTGTACCGCCTTGAGATACAAGGTCACACAAAAAATCTTGCTGATCATCTGATGTTTTTTCTCCTTGAGAATCATCAGATGTCTTTAGCATTGTTATTTTTAATTCATCCCCCACATACATTCGATTCAGATTATATTTTTTTTCAGGATCACGAGCGTTATTTAAGGCTAGAGCCTCATCTAAAGACACCTCGAAATCTCTTAATTCGTCAATATCAACCGACGCAACATCGGAAACTTGTAAAACCTCCCGCGAACCAGAGGGTTCCTTATTAGCGTCTTTCAGGTTTTGATAATTTTCTTTCAATCCACCCAACAGATGTCTGGTGTATTTTTCGGGCGCACGCTCGATCACCTCTTTGACCATGTCTTCATAAGAAACACAGCGTTCTACCCTTGTCTCAAGGGCTTTCAGCGCTTTAACTTCTGGCAGCTCTTCCGGTCTGACCTCGGCATAAGGAACGACGACGTATTTTATTCCAGGCGGATCAGACTCTTCCTCCTCAACCCTTTCTTCTACATCAGCCTTCGCATGACATGCTTCCGAAATTCCCTGGATCACATTGTCAATATCAACCAGCAGCTCTTTCTGCAGACGGACTACCATCTCCATGTCTTCAGACACATGACTCCAGGGTAAGTCTAAGGAGGTGTCTTCAGCCCAGTTTTCACGATCTTCCAGATACTGCCTTATGGATGGATCCAACCGCGCCTCATCGCCGGTTTCCACACAGATTTCTTTGAAGGCAGTCAGCAGGTTTTTCGCGTATTTTGAAGGTGCTTCCTGTTTGATCACAGCAAAGGCGTCATTGATATCGCTGGCCTTCATCAAACTCAGGGCCAGTGCACTGATTTGATCTTTTCTGAGGCCGGATCGACTGTCTATCTGCTCCTCTTCATTCTTATGAATCAGTTCCAGGAGAGGGAAAATTTTCTCTTTGAACGCACTCAATTCATCGGCATAAGCCAGCAGCGGAACCTTTACCTTAAGAGCTTTCAGGCGATATCCAGCCTGCTCCACAAGTTTTTTCATTTTCAGAAGGTAGCCATATTGTTCGCAATGCTCAAAGTGGTTATCGAAACATGAAACCATTGCGGGTATATCTTCAGCCATCTGAAGCGAATGCAAAAAACTGCGTTCTTTCGCTGTGTATTCTTTAAAACCTTCAGCCAGCCATTCAGTGGATTGACCCAGTTCGGATTTGAATCGCTGAAACAGATTTTCCTTTAACTCTTCAAACGATTCATTTCGAATTGTGGATTCCAGCCATAAACGGCCCTGTTCTGACAACCCCAAATTGGCCCCGGTGTCCCGCCCGATCTTTAGGAAGCTCATACAGAGCCTCTTCTGATAGGGCTCTGGCACCACATCATTCAACAACACCAGCATCTCATTTAGGGAGGGGCAATCATCAATTCTGTGAAGAAGGCTGATCTGTATTTTCTTGTATAGCTCCGGTTCTTTCTCGCCTTCAATAGCGACGATATCATCCATAACTTCTTTAATCCGGAGTTTGAAATCGCCCTTGAATGCATCTATTTCAGCAAACGAATAGCCTTTTAGTACTGCTGATAGCCTTTGGGGTCCCATAGGTGTTATGGAACGTTGGTTCAGAGATGACGCAGGCGGTTTAAAGGAATCCTGGCTTTTTTTAAGACGGGTAGGAATCAGGACAGCACCGACACTTCGGCAGAAAGCTCTGGCTTTACCAAAAACCAGAGAGGTTGCCTTTCTAATACTGATGGCAGCCATCCTGAGGTGATACAGGATACTGTCGTCCTGCGAAGTCTTGTTAACATTAGCCATGTGCGTCCTGCAATAATTTCATTCCTCTATTCAACTTAGTCAAAGCTGGGCGAGTCATTTAAGTG